>JABZLU010000077.1:0-5012 GCA_015256605.1 Solobacterium sp. | reverse complement strand
CATTTTCATTATACGTTTCCATGAAGTATCCACGGTCATCCCCATGTACAGCAGGTGTAATGACAGTAAGACCTTCAATTCCACCTACATTCTTTTCTACTTGAATTTGTCCCATAAATATCCTCTTTCTTATAAGTTATCTAAATCCAGTTCTTTCACATATCTTTCAACCGCATCTTGCCAAGTTGGAAGAGGTTGAAATCCATTCTCAATTAATTTAGATTTATCCAATCTAGAATTAAATGGACGTGCAGCTTTTGCTAAACCATATTCTGCAGTTGTTACAGGTATTACCTTTGTTGTATAGCCAGCAACACGATAGATTTCTTTTGTGAAATCATACCAAGAAATATATCCACCTTCATTTGTAGCATGATAGTATCCATACTTTTCAGTTTCACACATATCAACCAATAATCTAGATAGGTCTAATGTATATGTTGGTGTCCCAATCTGATCATTTACAACACGCACTTCATCATGTGTTTTGCCAACCTTCAACATCGTCTTAATAAAATTCTTGCCATTTTTTCCAAATACCCACGCAATACGAACAATAAAATATTTGTCCAATGTATTTGCAACAGCTAGTTCACCCTCAAGCTTTGTCTGTCCATATACGTTCAATGGTGCATAGTCCTTGCAATCAGGTTGCCATGGTGTTTCACCTTGTCCATTGAATACATAATCTGTTGAGATATAAACCATTTTACAATCAATATCTTTACATGCAGATGCGATATACTGTGTTCCCTTAGCATTTACCAAACGTACTTTTTCAACCAAATTATCATCTTCGGCCATATCTACTGCCGTCCATGCTGCGCAATGTATAACCACATCCGGTTTGATTTCATGAATCATTTTACTTACAGCATTCTCATCTGTTATGTCTAGTTGAACATAAGGCATTGTCTCAACTGATGTACCATCTTGGATCCCGGCATATACTTCTTCCATGCCACTTCCAATTCCTTCATGCCCTCTCTTTGCTAACTCATTCATAACATCATGACCAAGTTGTCCTGATACTCCTGTAACTAACACTTTCATATTTTCAATCCTTTCAAACATACGAAACGAGAACCTTATCGGTTCCCGTACATTTTATCATAATACTTTTGATACTCTCCACTAATAATTGGCTTCCACCAATCTTCATTAGCTAAATACCATTCAATTGTCTTCTTGATGCCATCTTCAAACTTAGTCTCAGGTAACCATCCTAATTCATTATGAATCTTAGTTGGGTCAATTGCATAACGCATGTCATGTCCCTTACGATCAACAACATGTGTAATCAATGACTCAGGTTTCCCTAAGGCGTTACAGATAATCTTTACAATATCGATATTCTTCATTTCGTTATGCCCACCGACATTATAAACTTCTCCTACACGGCCCTTATGAATGATTAAATCAATTGCACGGCAATGGTCTTCAACATATAACCAGTCACGCACGTTTAAGCCCTCACCATAAACAGGCAATGGCTTATCATGTAATGCATTGATAATCATTAATGGAATTAACTTCTCTGGGAAGTGATATGGACCGTAGTTATTTGAACAACGGCTTAATGTTACAGGTAATCCATAGGTTCTATGGTACGCAAGTACCAATAAGTCAGCAGAAGCCTTAGAAGAACTATATGGTGATGATGTATGAATTGGTGTTGTTTCTGTAAAGAATAGATCCGGACGATCTAATGGTAAGTCACCATATACTTCATCTGTAGATACCTGATGATATCTTTGAATGCCGTATTTGCGACACGCATCCATTAATACAGCAGTTCCGATAATATTTGTTCGTAAGAAAATCTCCGGATCTTCAATCGAACGGTCTACATGTGATTCGGCCGCAAAGTTAACAACCATATCTGGATGTTCTTCTTCAAATAACTTATATACACCTTCTCTATCTGTAATATCCAATTTCACGAATCGGAAATTCGGATTATCCATAACCGGTTCTAGAGTAGATAGATTTCCTGCATATGTTAATGCATCAACACAGATAATACGATAATCTGGATGTTCCTTTAGCATGTGGAAAATAAAATTACTACCAATAAAACCTGCTCCACCTGTAACAATAATATTCATTCTACTTATTCTCCTTCGTCACTTTTGTGATGGTATCTTGTATATTACCCTTTGCAATATTCTTTAAATATTGACCATACGGACTCTTTCCATATTCTTCAGCTGTTGCTAACAATTCTTCTTCGCTAATCCAGCCATTATAGAACGCAATCTCTTCTGGAACAGAAATACGTATGCCTTGGATATGTTCAATTGAGCGCACATAGTTTGTAGCTTCCGCCATAGATTCTACTGTACCTGTATCTACCCACGAAAATCCTCTGCCTAAAACTTGTAAATCTAAATCACCATTTTCCAAGAAAATGCGATTTAAATCTGTTATCTCATATTCTCCACGTGCAGAAGGTTTCAATGTAGAAGCATACTCTACGACACGATTATCATAGAAATACAAGCCAACAACCGCATAATTTGATTTTGGACGCACTGGTTTTTCTTCAAGAGAAATAACCTTTCCATTATCATCGAATTCTGCGATACCAAATCTTTCTGGATCATTTACATATTTGCCAAATACAGTTGCACGATGATTATCCTCTGCATTACGTACTGCTTCTCTTAACATTCTGCCAAAATGGTTTCCATAGAAAATATTATCACCTAATACCAGACACGCAGTATCATCTCCTATGAATTCTTTTCCTAATACAAACGCTTGTGCAAGCCCATCAGGTCTTTCCTGAACTTTGTAAGAGAAATGCACACCCATACTTGATCCATCCCCTAAAAGGCGTTCAAAATTAGGCAAATCATGTGGTGTAGAAATAATTAGAATGTCGCGAATACCAGCAAGCATCAAAGTACTAATTGGATAAAAAATCATTGGTTTATCATAAACTGGCAGTAATTGTTTGGATGTTACTTTTGTGAGTGGGTATAATCGTGTTCCAGATCCCCCCGCCAAAATAATTCCCTTCATAATAAAATCTCCTTAATCTCTCAATATTTTTATTTTATCATGTATCACTAAATAATTCTCACTTTTCAGACGAGTCGTCTAAATCCTCTTTTAGAACACCAAGTTTTAATCGATAGTCGTATGCTTTATCAAACAGATTACTGTAATATGGATCATGTTTTAAATATACGCTCCATTTTTCTTGCATGTATTTAACCTCACGTCGATATCTGATAAGCTTCTCTTTAGTAATATCTAGACCTCGAGACTTTGATTCATAGTGGAATAACTCAACACTCGGTAAGAATATATTATGATATCCTCTGTCTAATAGTTTAAATCCAAAGTCAACATCATTGAAATTAACTGCAAGTTCCTCATTTAAGCCGCCAACTTCATCAAAACAAGACCTTCTAAACATCAAGCAAGCTGCCGTACAACAAGCAACATCATATGGGATCGATAATGCATGCATATAATCTTTCTCTGCATAATCCTTACGGTAATATCGATGTGAAGCAACCCCCGACTTACCCGCTATTACACCCGCATGTTGTAAGGTCGTATCTGGATAAAGAAGTTTCACACCCACACTACCCACATGCTTTAATTGTGCATAGCCTACCATCTGTTCTAGCCAATTTTTAGTAATTACAGATGTGTCATTATTTAGTAGAACTATGAACTCGCCCCGAGCTTTATTACGTATCGCTATATTGTTAATCCTTGAATAATTGAATGGTATATCTATCGAGATAACATGTATATTTGTATACATATTTTTAACTTGAGTAATGTATTCTTTTGTTTCTAATTTTTGGCTACCATTATCTGCGATAATAATTTCAAAGTTTTTATATGTCGTTTTTTCGTAAATAGAACTGATACATTTCTTTGTATCTTCGACACCATCACGCATAGGAATAACAATGGAAACAAGTGGACTTCCTTCTATAGAATATTGCACTCTATTCGTAATACCATCTTGATTAGAGATTATCTGACTATTAGGGAAGGCTTCTCGCAAATATTCATTAAGAATATCTTTTTGATTTCTCTCAGGTGAATATGTCCCATATAATATTTGAGGAACATGTTCCCATGTATACCCTTTATCACTCAACCTCAGTAACCACCCATACGGATTCCATGCCTCTTTATCAAATTGTCGCATTACATCCGTTTTTACAAACCAACAGTTACCAATATAGTTATAGCCTCTTAGTGTATCATAGGAATAATCAGGAAGTAGTTGTGGGGTAATTCTAGTCCCATCTTCCTTTAAAAAATCATAATCAAAATACACAATATCAGACTCTTTAAAATATCTTTCATCAAGGAACTTGAAATTATAGATACAGCATCCAAAATCAACTATACATATGTACTTCGCCGTAATTTTGCTAATATCTAAAACGTCTTGGATTAGAATTGGGTATTTATCAACATTTTTTATCTCTTGATTACTCAGAAAAGTAATGTCATAAAATGCATTTTTATATTCAATCATTGGCAAATATGAGCGCCATGCTGCATATTCCCTCGCATCCTCTGGATTGAGATATCGAAAACCATACTTTTTAATATTTCCACGTTCATGCCAATATTTCTGCCAATATCTAACAAGTAAATCCTTAGGAATATTAAAATGATACTCAACCGCAAACTTGTGCCAAGCAATCTTTAAAAGATTTAATTTTGTATTGTCATTAGTATCTTTCATGTCTATTCTTCAGTTTACAATTTGACGATATAACTTTAAGTAATCACCGCACATATCATTGTCAAATATAAGTTGCTTACGATCTTCTGTATCTTTTTCTATTGCTACCATTAAACCCTTTAAATCATACTGATCTACTACGGTTCCATATCCTTCAACAATTTCTGTACTTCCACCAGTTCTGTATGTAATTACTGGTGTCCCACAGGCCATTGCTTCTAAATTTACCGTTGGGTATGTATCCTCTAAAGTTAAATTCAAGAAATAATCAGCCAAGCTATAC
>JABZLU010000076.1:0-5139 GCA_015256605.1 Solobacterium sp. | reverse complement strand
TCTGCAATGGATGAAATTAACAATAGTCAGGACGAAGTGTATCTTCTACATGGTATCACTGGTTCTGGTAAGACAGAGGTATATTTACAACTTGCTGCACAGGCACTTTTACAACATAAACAGGTATTGATTTTAGTGCCTGAAATCAGTTTGACACCACAGATGATTCATCGTGTTTCTTCTCGCTTTGGACATGCATTAGCCATCTATCATAGTGGACTACGCGACCAAGAGAAGTATGAGCAGTACCGCAAGGTAAAGACTGGTAAAGCATCTATTGTCGTTGGCACAAGAAGTGCGGTATTTTTACCATTTCAGAATTTAGGTTTGATTGTCATGGATGAAGAACATGATAATTCGTATAAACAAGAGAACCAACCGGCATATCATTGTCGTGATGTGGCTATCTGGAGAGGTCATTACCATCATTGTAAAGTGATACTTGGCTCCGCAACACCAGCACTTGAAAGTTATGCACGTGCTCTAAAAAATGTATATCACTTGGTAAAGATGGATGAACGCATTAATCAAAGTCTACCAAACATTCAACTTGTATCAATCAAGGATAGTATTAAGAAGAATGGTAACTATATTATTACTGACGAATTACGTCAGAAGATACAAGAACGCTTAGAAAAAAATGAGCAAAGTATTCTTTTGTTAAATCGGCGTGGGTATGTTACTCAGCTTCGCTGCAAGACTTGCCAAGAGGTTGTGAAATGTCCGCATTGTGATATAGCGATGAGTTATCATCGTGATGTGAATCGCTTAAAATGTCATACTTGTGGTACAGAGATTGCTGTGCCAAAAGAATGCCCACATTGCCATAACCGTACGGGTTTTACCACAATGGGTTTTGGCACAGAGAAGTTAGAAGCGGAAGTACATGCATTATTTCCTAATGCAAAGGTATTGCGTATGGATGCGGATACTACAGGTAGAAAAAATGCACATCAAAAGATTTTACAATCATTTGGTAATCATGAAGCAGATATCTTATTAGGTACACAGATGATAGCCAAGGGATTAGATTATCCACATGTTACACTGGTTGGAGTTATCAATGGGGATGAGGGTTTACAGCGTACGGACTTCCGTAGTTGTGAGATGACCTTTGATTTATTGATGCAGGCAGGTGGAAGAAGTGGCAGAGCAGATACAGCAGGTGAAGTCGTATATCAGGTATTTGATCCAAGCCACTATGCAGTGCAGTGTGCTGCAAGGCAAGACTATGAAGCATTTTTCCGCAACGAGATGAAGTTTCGCTATGCTGGACAATATCCACCATATACTTACTTGATTGCCTTAACGATACAAGGTCGTAAAGATGATGTAGTGATGAAACAAGCAATGGCAATCAGGGATGAAATCGTGGGTAACTTTAAAACGATTGGTATTATTTCGTTGTTAAAGATACAAGATTTATATCGCTATCGAATCTTGTTGAAAGGGAAGGATTTAGATTCGATGAGACACTCTGTTGCAAGGTTTTTATCTACGACAAAGATAGATGTAACAGGGTTACGGATTGATATCAATCCGATGTATTTAGATTAAAGGAGTTATATGAAAGATTTATTACAATATCGTAAAGAACTATTATGTGGTGAAAAAATTACACTCAGAGGTACGACTGCTGAAGATGAAGCAATTTTAGCAAAGTGGTGGAACGAAGAGACAATGTTACTAGGTAATCGCTCAAGAATCGTTCCTACATTTGCGGAAGAGAACTCTTCGCTGTTTCATAGTTGGTCAGCAAACCAGTCAAGAACTGGCTTTGGATTAACAATCGAAAATAAGCAGGGTGAAGTAGTAGGACATATTACGGCATTTAATTTATCAATGCCAGAGATGATCGCAACGGTTGGTATATTAGTAGGACCTGAACATCAAGGCAAGGGCTATGGTAGCGAAGCTATGCGAAAAGCAATACGTATCTGTTTTGAGGAATTGAATGCACACAAAGTTGAGTTAAATGTATTCTCGTACAATGAAAATGCAATCAAGATGTATGAGAAAGTTGGATTTATATTGGAGGGTAGAAGAAGAGCTGCTTCCTACCACCACGGTCAATTTTATGATGTTTTGACCATGGGAATCCTTCGAGAAGAGTATTTTTCTCGTTAATTTTCATAAAAAATAAACAAGAATTTGAAGAAAAATCACGCTATGGCAAAAATGTGAAAAATGCCGATGATAAGCGAGATTTTTCTTCTTTTTTTATGTTTTTTATCTTGTATAATAATTACGAAGTGGTAGAATAGTGGTATGAAATGGAGCAAAGTGGAGGGAATATTCAGATGGTGATGTTCACAGGTGAATACAGACACAACCTAGATCCGAAAAACAGACTGATTATTCCGTCGAAATACAGAGACCAGTTAACAACAAAGATTTACGTAACTGAGTGGATGGATGGATGCTTAGCTGCATTTGCGGAAAATGAATGGAACGAGTTGGTGTCAAAGCTAAATAAGTTACCAATCACAAATAAAAAAGCCCGTGCTTTCGTACGTAGTATTTTAGGAAAATCGGATGAATGTGGTGTGGATAATCAAGGCAGAATCTTATTACCTCAATTTCAAATCTCTGATAGAGGATTTGAAAAGGCCTGTGTCATCGTAGGCGCTTCTGATCACTTTGAAATTTGGCCAGAGAAAGTATTTGAACAATACAACGAAGAATCTATGGGTGAATTAGAAGACTTCGCAGAAGACTTAACGGAGTTATTACAAGCATGAAGCACACATCAGTCTTATTAAAAGAAACAGTAGATTCACTCAACGTAAAAGAGGATGGCATCTACGTAGATGGAACATTGGGCCGCGGTGGACATTCTGGATATCTGATTTCTAAACTGAAGAGTGGACATCTATATGCGTTTGATAAAGATAGCCAAGCAATTGCGGAATCTACCGAGAATCTAAAGGATGTGCTGCCTTATATCACGATGATTCATAATGATTTTCGCTCCATGAAGGAAGAACTTGCAAAAAGAGGAATTCATGAAGTAGATGGAATCATGATGGATTTAGGGGTGAGCTCTCCACAGTTTGATGATCCTACTAGAGGATTTAGTTATCGATATGATGCACGTTTAGATATGCGTATGAATCAAGAACAAGAATTAGATGCATACCAAATCGTGAATACATATTCCTTCGAAGAACTCTGCCGTATCTTACGAGAGTATGGAGAAGAGAAATTTACAAAGCCAATTGCAAGAGCAATTGAAAAGCAACGAGCAATCCAACCAATTGAGACAACATTCCAATTGGTGGATGTCATCAAGTCAGCTTTACCTGACAAGGTGTTACGTCAAAAAGGACACCCAGCAAAACAAACGTTCCAAGCATTACGCATCGAAGTAAACGATGAACTTGGAGCACTACAAAAAGGATTGGAAGAAGCGTTGAGTTTATTAAAACCGCATGGTAGATGTGCGATTATTACATTCCATTCCTTGGAAGATCGTATGGTCAAAAGTGTATTCAAAGAATATTCATCAGTACCTTATATTGACCCACGTATTCCAATTAAGGCATCAGATATCAAACAAGCAGATTATAGCTTAATCACAAAAAAGCCAATCACAGCGACTGATGAAGAGTTGGAAGAGAACCACCGCTCTCACAGTGCAAAGCTACGTGTAATAGAGAAAAAAGGAGAATAGGGATATGGCCAAGATTGTTAAAAGAAAAAAACAGAAAAAAAATACAGCATTTTTAAATTTTTCTATATGGATGTTCATGATTTCTGCTACACTTTACTTGGCTAGTTCCATATTCTTAAGAACTTACAACAATGCCTTAAGTGCTCAGACACAACAAATGGAAGCTGATATCGTAACATTACGTACACAGAATGATGCACTCAAGGTAGAAATCTTGAACTTAGGATCAAATAACCGCGTTGATGAAATTGCGGCAAGCAACGGTCTAAGTAAGAAACAGGAGAACATTGTCACTATCACAGGTGGATCTAGCAAGACAACTGGAGATTAGAATGGCAAAAAGAAAGAAATACCGTAATGAAGTACGCCGAATATTGATTGTGACATTAGCAGCAATTTTGCTGATTGCTTCTAATGTTTTTTTCGTAACCATCGGGAAGGTACATTTACGTTCTGGTACAGATCTGAGTATATACGCAGATTCTGCCAATACAGTTACTGAAACAAGTTTAGCCTTACGTGGATTTATATATGATCGAAATGGTCAAGTTATCGCACAGGATAATCGTACTTACGATATCGTTTGCGTATTATCATCTGCTCGTCAATCCATTGAGGGACAGATTTCATATGTAAAAGATAAAGAGGGAACCGCAAAGGTTCTTTCTGAAATATTAAAAATTGATTATGACAAAATTATGGGATACTTCTCTCAGGATATCTATCAGACTGAGTTGGGAATTGGTGGACGTCATTTATCCCAAGCGACAAAGGAATTGATTGAATCCTATCACTTACCTGGTATTGAATTTACGGATTCAATTAAACGTATTTATCCAAATGGACAATTCGCATCTAACCTAGTGGGATTTGCCCAGCAGGATGACTATGGTATTACCACTGGACAGATGGGATTAGAACTATACCTTAACTCGTATCTATCTGGTACGAATGGTTCACGGACATACCAGACAGACAAAGATGGTTATCGTTTGCCTGGTATGAAGGATGAAGTAGTCAGCGCTGTAAATGGTGATGATGTTTATCTAACGCTAGATACTTCCATTCAACAGACGCTTGAACAATCCATGAGTATGACACAAAGTCAATTTGGTGCAGATAATGTTTGGGGTGGTGTCATGGAGATTAAGACTGGTAAGATCTTAGCTTGGGGTCAGTCTAATTCCTTCGACCCAAATATTCGGGAGATTGCAGATTATACAAATACAGGTGCACAGGTTCCTTATGAACCGGGTTCTACTTTAAAGACATTTACCTGGGCTGCGGCTATCAATGAAGGTAAGTACAATGGTTCAGAATTAACAAATGGTAACTCCTATTGTTATGGTACTGATAGCCAAAATAATCCAATTCGTGCAACGGCAGATAATAGCCTAGGTTGTGTTTACAACGCATATCGTTACCAATATGGTTCTGTTGATTTTGATACAGGACTTATATACCTG
>JABZLU010000075.1:0-5181 GCA_015256605.1 Solobacterium sp. | reverse complement strand
CAATCTCTAGTTTACATGCGTCAAAGCGATCAGAGTATTCACCGACTGCTTGTTCAAGTAACTCATGTAAATCATTCGGCATGATATTGACGGTAATATTACCAGTGCTTGCTTTCGAGGCTTCGATAAGATCCTCTGTTAATTTTTGAAGACGTTTTGATTGTTTTTCTAATACCGCAATATATTTTTTAGCTTGCTCAGGATCTTCTACATGTTGCAAAAGATGCACATAGTTAATGATTGAGGTAAGAGGTGTCTTAATATCATGACTGTCATTTGTAATTAATTCATTCTGTAAGTGCTCTGCACGAATGGATTTTTTGGCAGCTGCTTCCGCAAAATCTTTGATCTTGTATAGGTCAAGTGCCTGAATTTTGAAGAAATGAGAAAGCCTTGAAGTATGAAATGAGAAATCTGTTTCTCCATTTGCGAATTTGTGAATTGCCTTCTTTAACAAAGCCGCTTCATATGCACGCCAGAAAAGGGCGTAGGAAGCGATAAATAAGAAGAGACCTAATAATGCATATAACTGTAGCTGTACTAAGAAGTAGAAAGCTACCCAAAACACAAAGGAACCTAGTAAGAAGGCAGGGAAATATCCACCAATTTGTAGAAGGTCTGAGATGATTGTACCGATATAGTATATCAATGTATTCTTATACCAATTACCATATTTAATGCGTGTCGCAAGACTTAGGAAGAATAATAATGTGAGGTGTAGGAATGGGATTACACCTCCAACAATTACCATGATGTATTTAATAATACTTGCTTTCGCAAAGCCATAATAGTATCCCTGTTGATAGAAGTTGATTGCGATATCGGGGAAGCCATTATTATATGTATAAAAACTTGCGTAAGTCCAAACCATCAAAACAATGAAGGCAAAGATATCAAGTGGTATTTTATCAATCCACGATAAGGTAATACCTGGTTTATCATCTACATGCCCTGCTCCATAGAATAGGAATATAACAGAACCGATAAGGATGATGATACTAAAAAACTCAATCGGGAATATGATATAGCGGAATCTATATTGAAGATTATAAACTGTATCACAGTAATAGAAGTCATCTCTTGCGTTTAAATCTTTTGCAAGGGAGTATTCAATACGGTATGTTGGTTCATTATTTTTTTCGATGTAGTCTTGGAAGTAACCATCAGAATTATTACCATAGAAATATGCGGTACCATGTAGTGTGGACTCTTCAACATCAAAATTTTTATGAATTAATTGATTTGTGGCAACTTCGTAGATTTCGACAGAAAGGTTAGAGTTTTCACGGTCGAAACTTTTGTACTGGTCGCCAACAAAATTAGTATTAATATCTAATGCATATAAGACATAGTTATTAGCTGTTACTGCTGCTCGAGCCCTTGCGTCTGCTGTATCACTATATTTAGAAATACCATCATAAGCACCTGCAGTAGATAAGTATGAAATTGCATTCATTCCAACGATGTCTGCTGTCGCCGCAAGTGCAAAAAGGATGAACGCAATAACTTTACATAGATAACTTGAACGTAATCTTTTTTTATTGCGCTCTTTCATGACTATCCTCCATCTTATAGCCTTGTCCCCAAACTACTTTGATGTATCTTGGCTCAGATGGATCAATCTCAATCTTTTCACGTAAGTGACGGATATGAACAGCGATAACAGATTCGCTACCAATTGGTTCATCATTCCATACATTTTTATAAATCTCAGCGGAAGTAAATACTTTTCCTGGCTGTTTCATTAACATCTTTAAAATACCAAACTCCATCGGTGTAAGCGTGACTTCATTACCATCAACAGATACTTTCTTTGTGGTGTCATCTAAAATGATTCCACCAATCATAAGTTCATCAGTATCTGCACTAACACCACCAAGTTGGTGATATCTTCTTAACTGTGAGTTAACACGTGCTAAAACTTCGGATGGATTGAATGGTTTTGTGATATAGTCATCTGCACCAATATCAAGACCGTTTACTTTATCCTGATCTTCACTCTTTGCGGTTAGTAAAATAATTGGGATATTTGTAAGATTGCGAATTTCCTTTGTCGCTTTAATACCATCCATGATAGGCATCATAATATCCATTAATACCAAATCAACATCTTCTGTCTTAACGATATCAACTGCATCTTTTCCATTTCGAGCTGTTAGTAATTGATACTCATCTTTGGATAAATAGATTTTTAGGGCTTCTAAAATATCGACATCGTCATCAACAATTAAAATTGTATGTGTTGTTTTCATATGTTCCTCACGATTTCTATACTACAAAATGTATCACAAAGAAAAAATAATTCCACTATTTAACGTATTTTTGCGTTATACAAGGCGTTTTTGATAACCTCCAGATACAGAAACACGTGTATGTGCGATTACGAAGGCATTTGGATCAAGTTTTCGAATCTCTCTTTGGACGGAAGAAACCTCACTTTTTGCGACAATTGTTACGAGTACTTCTGTTTGTTGATTGGTATAAGCACCCTTGCCATCCCAGCAGGTAACACCTCTTGCGTATTCATGCATGATCATCTCTTTCACTTCAGGCACATGTGTGAAAATCATCAGTTCAACTTCAATATTTTGATAATGCCAGCGATCAATTGTCACAGAGAATACAACGATATAGATAATTGAATATAGTGCAGTTGATACATCAAATAATATTGCCATTAATGTATAGAGAATAATATTGTAGATAACATTAAAGATTCCGACAGAAATCTTCTTTGACTTATGACTGAGATATAGACCTAATAAATCTAGACCTCCTGCACTTGCGCTATTGGTAAGGATTAGTCCACAACCAACGCCACCCAATAATCCAGCGATGACAATACATGCAAGTTTATCGTCGAGGATAGGTGCAGTAGGGGCAATGATATATGTAAAGATAATTGTCTGTAAGGCAACAGATAACACTGTTCCTACAACCATGCGTTTCTTCATCTTCTTCAAAGCCAGAAGAAAGAGTGGAATATTAAACGCAAGGTTGATAATGCCCGCAGTATCTACATTTTGAACATTGGAAAAGAATAACGTTCTTAACATCTGGGCTGTACCAGGAACTCCACCAGAGTAAAGCTTTAAAGGTACTAAGAAGAAGTTCACTGATAATGCGTATAAGGATGATCCGATTAAGATTAGTAGGATATTTAGGGGTGTAACTTTCTTGGGTTTTACATAGATTTCTTGTGACATATGATGTTCCTCTTTTTCACTAACATAATCATAAAGAAAAAGATGGTATTTTCAAACCGCTTTGATGAAATATCTTCTGTTATATTCATGCTAGAGATATTTAGGATATAGTATTCTGATTTAGTAAAGATAACGCAAATGAATAATTTTGACAAAATACTGAATGTGTATTAATGTGATAGAAAATAAGCAAGTATTTTAAAGACAATTCAATTGACAGAGAAATATAGAATTAGTATCACCGAATAATTACGGAAGATGGTATTTATGCTAAAAAAATTTAAGATAAAGAAACATACTAAATATGAAATTATTTCTTATATATGTTTAATGGTTTCATATGCTATTGCTACGTTTCTTAATAAATATGAAAGATTTCGTGTATTTGTTTTGTTAGGATCTTTTGGGTTATTGGCTGTATCAATTGGTACATTCATGCTTTCTATCAAGTATAATCCAAATAAAATTAAGATATTCCACTCTAAAAAAGGAAAGATAGTATTTGTTTTGGGCTGTTTTATAGCAATCATTCTGTTAATGATTTTGATGTATGAGCATAAGTGATTTTCTAATATTAAACTAAGGGAACATAATGAAGAGAAAAAGGTATTATATTTTAGATGTTTTAGCAATATTAACTTTCCTTTTCGTATTATATTTGGAGAATATTGCAAGGTCGCTAAGAATATATAAGGAATATTTGATTGATTATATTCAACTGATTGCGTTTATCATGATCGGTTGGATATTTATACGATTTATTTCAATGATGACCATAAAATTAATCTTTAAAAACTCGAATTATATTTTCCTTTGTTTTCGTTTTATTTATAACAAGATAATGATTGATAAGTCTATTGATGGATTCGCAAGTGACTTTAACGGACCTATCATTGAAGAAAATGACACGTTGGAAATTTATCAAAATAAGCTGCGCCAGTTTGAGAGAACGGTTTTACTGATACTTATATTTGTTTGTGTATTGTTACTAGTAGGATATTTTTTGACGCATTGTGATTTATATCTAATATGTATTAGTGCAATATTGTTTGTTCTGGCAATAAAAAACAATACTATATGTAAAAATGCTAATTATTTATTTTATAGTCTATATATTGAACAGGCGCTCTTACAAGATGTACATGCTCCCGCGATTCATCAAGCATTACCACAATATATTTATCAAGACGATAATAAAGATTATAAAAAGGCAGATCTGCTCATAAAGAAAATGATATGGGATTATAACCATCATACTCTTCAAAGAGAGATTGAATTTGATAAGTGGGATGTTGATGCTTCGCTATATCTTTATGGAGAGATAATATTAAAAGCAATGTATTTTGAAGAAGATGCTATCGATAAATTGGAAGAATTGTGTCAAACTACTGAAAATAGTATATTCTTAGAAAAACTGAAAAAGACAATTACATGGATGAAAATGCATGAAATAGATGAATACTCATCATTACTTCCAGAAAGACTACGTAACAAAATAAAAGGAAGCCTTACATTATAGTTAATTGGCTTCCATTTTATTTTAGTAATTTTCCTTCTTAACTTCGAAGAAGCTTTCCTTGTAGCTGCATAGTGGGCAGATCTTAGGAGCCTTCTTGGACTCAATTGTATAACCACAGATTTCGCACTGCCATACTACTGGCTCGTCCTTTTCGAATACTTGTGAGTTTAAGACATTAGCCTTTAACTTCTCGTATCTTTCTTCGTGTTCCTTTTCAACCTTAGCTACCATATCCATCTGAGCTGCGATACGTGTGAATCCTTCTTCACGAGCTTCTGCAGCCATTCTCTTGTACATGTCTGTCCACTCGTAGTTTTCACCATCAGCACCCATCTGTAAGCATTCATGAGTTGTTGGGATAGCGCCACCGCATAATGCGATGAACCACTGCTTAGCGTGTTCCTGTTCGTTACGTGCTGTTTCTAAGAAGATGTTTGCGATTTGTTCGTAACCTTC
>JABZLU010000074.1:0-5210 GCA_015256605.1 Solobacterium sp. | reverse complement strand
ATATAGTTGGTAGTCCCATTAAAGATACCGCGGAAGCTTTCAATATCATCGATACGCTTTGTCCGATCTAAATTACTCATCCATGGAATTCCACCACCACACGCAGCCTCATACTTTAAACTAACACCACGCGTACGTGCTGTTTCTAATAGTTCTTCCAAATGATTCACCAGCATCTTCTTATTACTTGTCACAACGTGCTTTCCATTGAATAACGCTGCTTTGACATAGCTGAATGCTGGCTCATCACCACCAATACATTCCACTACCACATCAATATCAGGATCTTCCACAATGTCATGGATATCCACTGTCATGCGCTCATCCGTAATATCCTTTTCATAGCGCACCAATATCTTAGAAATCTCCAGTTGAGAGATCTCTTTTGTATTCTTTCCATCAATAATTTTTCTAACACCAGAACCAACAGTTCCATGTCCCAATAAACCAATCTTCATATAAACCTCTGTTTCTAAAATAGATACACTTGTATTCAAAACACAAACAGTGTATCATTTTTCTATATTTGAAACAAGAAGGAAGCCCTATGAAATATATTAGTACACGAAATAAAGATAAAGTTGTATCGTCCTCTAAAGCGATTATCCAAGGTCTTGCAGAAGATGGCGGTCTCTATACACCACAAACACTCAATCAAAAGGTAGATTTATCCTCTACACTAAAGATGAACTATCTAGAGTTAGCACAGTATATTCTATCTCTGTTTTTAAGTGACTTTAGTCATGAACAGATTCAACAATGTGTTCAAAATGCCTATCAAAACTCATTTGAAAACAACGAAGTAGCACCACTATGTAAATATCACGATGGTTGGCTTATGGAACTGTGGCATGGTCCAACCAGCGCCTTTAAAGATGTAGCTTTAACACTACTACCACATCTATTAACAGCCGCATACAAAAATCAGAATGAAAATGATTTGATTTCCATTCTAACTGCCACGAGTGGCGATACCGGCAAAGCCGCAATCAATGGATTTGCGGATGTCAAAAACACTGCCATTACAGTACTCTATCCAGAAATCGGTGTATCTGATATCCAAAAAAGACAAATGCAGACATCACTAGGTAAAAATGTTGAAGTCATCGCAATCAAAGGAAACTTTGATGATTGCCAACGGATTGTAAAGGAAGCGATGAAAAATCCAGTTGTACTAGACGCATGTAAACACATGAAACTATCTTCTGCAAACTCCATTAATATTGGTCGCTTACTCCCACAAATCGTCTATTATTTCGACTCATACGCAAATCTTGTAAAGAGCGGTGATATTCAATTGGGCAATGCAGTTAACTTTGTTGTCCCTAGCGGTAACTTCGGTAATATCCTTGCTGGATATCTAGCAAAAAAGTTAGGCTTACCAGTTAAAAAACTAGTATGTGCATCCAGCTCAAATAATGTACTAACAGAATTTATCCGTACAGGTTCCTACAACGCAAATAGAGCGTTTATTCCTACGATATCCCCATCGATGGATATCCTAGTATCCAGTAACCTAGAACGTTTATTATTCCTTCTTAGTGATCACAATGACGTATTGATTAATCAATATATGACTTCTCTCAAGGAAGATGGACATTACACAATCTCCGATGAATTACGTCATGCATTACAAGAAAGCTTTACAGCATATGATTGTTCAGAAGAAGAATGTAAGAAAATGATTCATGATACCTTCCAAAATGAACATATTCTCATTGACCCACATACAGCAGTTGCTGTGCATGCATGTCATACATATAAACAAGAATCAAATGATACTACACCATGTATCGTATTATCCACGGCAAGTGCATATAAGTTTGCGAAAGATGTATATGCGGCCCTTACAGGAAAATCTTGTGATGATGAATTTGAAGCGATGGATGCTTTACATAAATACACATCGGTTGCGATTCCTAAAAATCTAGCCTGCTTAAAAGATATGCCAATACGTTTTACAAAAGTCATTGATAAAGAAGATGCACTAGCCACAATCGCAAAACGCTTGGAGGATCTACAACATGATCACAATTAAAACGCCTGCCACATCCGCAAATCTTGGCTCTGGCTTTGATTGCCTTGGCATTGCGCTAAAGTTATATAACTCATTCCAGGTTGAAAAATACGACCATAACTTCCTAGAAAATATAGGCGAAGAATACAACAATGATAACAACCTTTTCCTAAGAGCCTATCGCCTTGGTTGTGAAACCATCGGAAAATACGATCCAATTCACGTTATCTTTGATTGTCATATTCCTATTAGTCGAGGACTTGGTAGTAGCGCATCGTTTATCATTGGTGGCCTAGTGGCTGCTAGTGTTTTACACAACAACATTCTCAGTGAAGCAGAAATCTATCGTTTGGCCTGCAGTATCGAAGGACATCCTGATAATATTGCGCCTTGCCTATATGGTGGACTTTGTGCAGGAATGAAAATTGATGAAAAACATTTCCTATCCCACAAACTTCCAATCCATAAAGATTGGAAGTATACCGCACTTGTGCCAAATGTAGAAGTAAGCACAGAAGAAGCACGTGCCGCATTACCAGATCATTACCCACGCGCGAAAGTCACAACAGCGATTAGTAATGCGATACTCACATCACAAGCACTTCAGGAAGGAAATCTCTCTCTACTTTCAGCCGCAACGCATGATATCGTTCATGAACCTTATCGCCAAAAATTAATTCCAAATTTTGAGATAGTCCAGCAGATTATAAAGGAAGATACTGATGGAATCTTACTCATCAGCGGATCAGGTTCAACCTGCTTATGTATTGCAAAGAAAGAATTAAGTACAGCAGCACGTTTAAAGATTGCTTCACTTCCGCATCATTGGCAGTGTCTACAGTTAGATGTTGCCTATCATGGTACAGAAATAGAAAGGTAAGCACATGCAAAACTCCGATTACCTAATCGTTCATAAAAAAATTTTGCCAGAATATTTTAATCAAGTCATTCAAGCAAGGGCCCTCCTTGAAAATCACGAAGTTGAAACTGTAACAGAAGCCGTAAAAAAAGTAGGCATTTCCAGAAACACCTACTATCGTTATAAAGATTATCTATTTGAGATTTCTGATAACACCACTTCACGTACGATGACAATCTCTCTTCGCTTAAAAGATGAAAGTGGCGCATTAACAGCGGTACTACAAACGTTGAGTAAAGCACAAGCAAGTGTCTTAACGATTTCTCAAGCTATTCCAGTCGATGGATACGCAACTGTATTAATCAGTTTAGATATCTCCAAGATGGAAAATACTCCAGATAATTTGTTAAAACAATTACTGAAACATTCTTGTGTACGAAAAGCACAACTGGATGCGATCGCATAGTAAAAGAGCCGCTTGGCTCTTTTACGTTTGTTTACTTTTGAACGCTTCCTTGCTTAGCAACTGCAGCCATCTTAGCTTCAATAGTTGCCTGGTCACCTAAGTATTCCTTAGAGATGAACTTTCCGTTGTCATCGAATGTATAAACGAGTGGAACACCTGTAGGGATATTTACACCGATGATTTCTTCATCTGTTAAGTTTTCGAAATACTTAACAAGAGCACGTAAGCTGTTACCATGAGCAGCGATGATTACACGCTTACCAGCCTTCATCTGTGGTAAGATTTCCTGCTCATAGTAAGGAACTGCACGAGCGATTGTATCCTTTAAAGATTCAGCTAATGGAAGTTCATCCTTATTTTCATTACGGTAAGCTTCCTGTAATGCCGGGTTTCTATCATCTGTTGGATCTAAAGCAGGTGGCTGGACATCAAATGATCTTCTCCAGATCTTAACCTTCTCTTCACCATACTTCTCAGCTGTTTCAGCCTTATTTAAGCCCTGTAAAGCACCGAAGTGTCTTTCATTGAGCTTCCAAGTCTTTGTGACTGGTAACCATTCACGGTCCATTTCAGATAATACAAAGTTTAATGTGTGGATTGCACGCTTCAAATATGATGTATAGCAAAGATCAAAATCGAATCCTGCTTCCTTTAAAGCACGTCCGCCAGCCTTAGCTTCCTCTACACCCTTCTCAGAAAGTTCAACGTCTGTCCAACCTGTGAAAAGGTTGAGCTTATTCCATTCACTTTCACCATGTCTAATTAAAACAAGTTTCATTTTAAGCCTCCTTCGCTTTTTAACAAATCAATCGTATCACATGACTTTATGATGTCAAACGAAAATATTCACATCTGCTTACGCTTTTTGTGATACTAGTTAAAGAATTTATTATTTCCTGGAAATGTCAGGAAACGATATGCATTGTGATTCCTGTTACCTCATGAAATGCAGTAGAGATTTCTGCCAAACTTGCCGTACAACTACCCTGCATCATTTCACGATTTCCACCACCCTTAGCGTGAATGGCTGCGTTAAATTCAGAGCGAATCGATTGTAAGTCAATCGTACGACTCATGATGACATAAGAATATCCCACTTCTGTCTTCGCAATTACCATAACGATAGAAATTCCCTTCTCAATACAGCGATTACAGAATGCACGCATTCCTTCAGAATCCGCAAGGACAGAAGTATAGATAATCGCATCATGTAAAGAGATTTTATCTGCGTCCTTCATCATCATTTCTATTGAAACAGTACGATACGATTTCTGTACATCTAAATAACGTTGATGAAGATGACTTACAGCCGTCGATATCTCCAGCGGTTTAGCGGATAACAGTTTTGAAATCATACTGCTTTCTTGCTGGATATGGCTAAGGTAGACAAATGCCCTTCTTCCACTCAACAAGAAGACTCTTGTTTTATTACGTAACTTTTCAAAGCTAATCACCTTACAGATTCCAATTTCACCCGTATTTTTTACATGCATACCACAACATGCACACATGTCATATCCAGCAATGGAAATAATCCGTGTAGTACCTTCTATCGCAATCTTCGAACGATACTCATATTTCGCTGTTTCATGTGGAGAACAGAAAATTTCTTGCACCGAAAGATTCGCCCAAATCGCTTGATTGACTCGTCTTTCCACTTCCTGAATATCCGTTTCTGTCAATTCTCCATTAAAATCAGCACAGATATATTCACCCATATGAAAACCAACATTCAAATATCCATATAACTGTTTAACAACACCAGAAAAGATATGTTCTCCAGTATGATTCTGCATTAAGTCAAAGCGATACTCCCAATCAATCTCACAGTGAACCTTCTCTCCTACCGGAAGAAAATCTTTTGTGAT
>JABZLU010000073.1:0-5324 GCA_015256605.1 Solobacterium sp. | reverse complement strand
CCCCATAATTTTATGGTGAAAATATTTTTTTCTACACCGGTGCTGGAGTTTCGTGTAACACACAGGTCGCACATGTGAGGGGTGTAGTTGACAAAGGAGTGATGGGAGATGGCAAATGAAGAAAAAGAAAAGTTAAAAAAGAAGAGGATTTCAGAATATAACAGGATTTTTAAAGAACTTTCACAAGAAAAGAAAAAGTTAATTAAGAAATCAATCGAACAAGCTGTTCATATGGAAATGCAATTAGATGACCTACAAATTGAATTAGAAAAAGTAGGTTTTGTAGAAGAATATTGCAACGGAAATAATCAATTTGGTAAAAAAGAATCGACTGAATCGAAGGCTTACAACACGCTCATGAAGAACTATATTTCAATCATAAAAGTTCTACTTGGCGAATTGCCACAGTCTAAAAATGAAGATGATGATGAAGAATTTAAGAAATTCTTAATGGACCGTGTAAAACGATGAACCCAATCAGAGAATACTATAACCAAATAGTTGATGGGGACATAGTTGTATCTGATCGTGTACGTAGGGTCTATAAACATTTAGTCGATAAGCTGGAGACTCCAGAGCAATATATTTATGACAAAGACAGAGCAGAAGTTGCAATTGATTTCATTGAACTGTTCTGTAAACACTCTAAAGGTAAATGGGCTGGGAAGCCTGTAAAGCTTGAATTATGGCAAAAAGCCTTGATTGCAGCTCTTTTTGGGTTCGTAGATAAAGATACCAAAGTAAGAGAATACCAGGAACTAATTCTTATTGTGGCACGTAAAAACGGTAAGTCCACTCTAGCGGCCGCAATAGGCCTTTTTTTATTGGTTGCTGATGGTGAGATGGGTGCTGAAATATATAGCGCTGCCACGAAACGTGACCAAGCAAAAATTATATGGGATGAAGCAGCGAAAATGATTAAGAAATCAAAGTCGCTAAACAAGGTTTGTCATGTACGGGTCAATCGAATATTGTGCGATGTGAATGACGGTAAGTTTGTACCGTTATCATCAGAATCAAATAGCTTAGATGGGCTTAATGTACACGGAGCGCTTATTGATGAATTACATGCTATCAAGGACAAAAATCTATATGATGTAATCGTTGATGGCATGAGCGCAAGGGAACAACCATTGACTATCATCACTAGTACAGCTGGTACTGTGCGTGAAAGCATATACGATATTAAGTATGACGAAGCATGCCAAATAGTAGATGGTTACGATGATGAACAGGGGTACCAAAATGAAAGGATATTACCAATCATTTATGAGTTAGACAGTCGAAAGGAATGGACTGACCCTAATTGTTGGGCAAAGGCTAATCCGGGACTAGGAACTATTAAGAGTGCAAGCCAATTAGCTGAAAAGGTAAAAACCGCACAAAATAATCCTATCCATGTTACCAACCTTTTAACAAAAGACTTTAATATTCGTGAAACTTCATCGGAAGCATTCTTGACATTTGAACAACTTAACAATACGGCTACTTTTGATATAGCAGCGTTAAAGCCACGATATGGGATTGGTGGAATAGATTTATCAGCAACGACAGACCTTACTTGTGCAACATTATTATTTATGGTGCCTAATGATCCTGTGAAATACGTTAAGCAAATGTACTGGATTCCAGAAGATTTGTTTGATAAACGAGTACAAGAAGATAAGGTGCCATATGATGTATGGTACAAGAGGGGCTTCATACGAAAATCACCAGGCAACCGAATAGATTATCGGCTGATTGTTGAATGGTTCAAAGAAAGACAAGAGGAAGATGATATCTATTTATATAAATGTGGGTATGACGGATGGAGTGCAGCATATTTTGTAGAAGATATGAAGTCAGAGTTTGGGCGCTCTGTAATGAACCCAGTCATTCAAGGCAAGAAAACTCTGAGTGGCCCAATGAAAGCACTAGGCGCAGAATTAGAAGCAAAATTAATAAATTATGATAACAATCCTATATTGAAATGGTGTATGGCTAACGTGGAAATAGATGTAGATCGTAATGGCAATATCCAGCCAACTAAATCTATTCATGCAAAGAAGAGAATTGATGGATTCGCATCAATGTTAGATGCATACGTTGAGTATGAACGAAATCAAGAAGATTACCACAATGTTATTTAGGAAAGGAGGTGAAATGATGAACTATCGAAATATCTTTAATAAAATATTTGGATTTGGAAATACAGATAAAGCTAATTTAACTGGTGCAGAATTTTTAGATGGATATACAAATGTATTCACACCTTTTAGTGGGGTGCCATATACAGATACAACCTTCAGAGATTGTACTGATACGATTGCTAGACATCTTGGAAAAATGAAATTAAAACATGTTAGACGAACAAGTGATGGAATGGTGGCAGGGTTACAGTCTATCAATCATATATTAGGTACAAGACCAAACCCATTTATGACGGCTAGTGAATTTCTTGAAAAGGTTGTTGCACAGTACTTTAACTACAACAATGCTTTCATTTATATTCAGCGTGATATAAATGGTGTAATTACTGGGTTGTATCCATTAGATTTTGGCAGCGTTGAAATTAAGGTAGACACTGCAAATAATTTATATGTGAAGTTCCAGTTTATTAACGGTAAAAGCATGACTGTACTATATGATGCGGTGATTCACATTAAAAGGCATTTTAACACCCATCAATTATTTGGCGAGGATAACTCAAAGGCATTGAAAGAAGACCTTGATTTATTACATGCCGTAAAAGCAGCAATTATTAATTCTGTTAAAAATGGCAATTCACTACGTGGGATTATCAATTTTGAAGGAACAGTTCGTGAAGATGACCAACAAGCATTGTGGAAACAATTTACGGAAAGATATGTATCAAATGCAAATGGCAGTGGTATTGCAACGCTAGATAACAAGGCTACATTTCAACAACTTACAACTACCATAAGTACATTCAACAAAGGACAAATGGACTTTGCTAGAGATATGGTGTATAAGCACTTTGGGCTTAACGAAAAAATTGTAAGTGGGGATTACACAGAAGATGAATACATAGCATTCTATGAATCTGTACTAGAGCCTATTGCTATTAAGCTAACACAGGAGTTCACAGAAAAACTTTTTACTAGCCGTGAAAAAGGACATGGGAATGAAATCATCCTAGAAAGTAATCGATTATCTTACATGTCTGTAGCTAGTAGAATTAAAGTAAGTCAGGCACTATTGCCTACAGGCGCAATTACTGTGAATGAAATCCGTGAAATATTTGGTTATGAAGGGGTTGAAGGTGGGGATAAACGCCTAGTAAGCCTTAACTTTGCTAAATATGAGGATTTATCTAAGTATCAAATTAATGCATCGAAAGGAGGTGATACAAATGAGGAAGAACCGGAAAATGGAACACCGAATGATGACGGTGCAAGCGATACAGAATGATACTGATGATATTCAAACACGAACAGTAGAAGGATATGCCGCAGTTTTCAATGAAGAAACACTAATTTGGAAATCTGAATATACTGGGTATGAATATCGTGAAGTGATTTTACCAGGCGCATTTGATAATACTGATTTTAGTCAATGCGTATTAAATTACAATCATGGCGGTATGCTATTTGCTAGAACTGCTAGTGGAACATTGCAATTAACTGTTGATGAAAAAGGATTGAAATTGACAGGGGATGTAGCAGACACTTCGATTGGAAATGATGTGTATTCTTTAATTAAACGTGGTGATCTAAATAAAATGTCATTTGCCTTTATTGTTAATGGTGAAGAAGAAGAGATTGACCGAGAAAATAAAGTCTATACACGGAAAATTAAATCAGTAAAAGCGGTATATGACGTATCTATTGTAGATAACCCTGCATATAAAGGCACATCGGTTAGTGCTAGGGCAAATGGGGACTATGAGAGATATGAAGATATCGAAAAAAGAAAACGGCTAACATTATTGGCCATGACATAAAAAGTATTAGACACGCAGTAAGCGTGTTTTTTTATTACCTAAAAGGAGAGATAATATGAATCGTTTGGAACAAATTAGACAACGTAGAGCAGAATTGCGTGCAATGTTGGAAGACACTACACAAGTTAACTTGAATCTTGATGAAATTGAAACTGAGTTGCGTGCATTGGAAGCAGAAGAAACTGAACTAGAACGTAGAACAGCAATTTTGAATACTGTTCCTACTGCTACTACAGTGCCTGTACCTGTAGCAGAACAACGTGCACAAGGTGCAGAAGTATTTGATTCTGTAGAATATCGCAATGCATTCATGCAATATGTAATGAACAATACACCAATTCCTGCTGAATTACGTCAAAATGAAAATACATTAACTACAGATATTGGTGCAGTAATCCCACCTACAGTTTTGAACAAGATTGTTCAAAAAATGGAAAGTGTTGGCATGGTATTGCCATTAGTTACCAATACAAACTTTAAATCTGGTCTTGCAATTCCTACAAGCAATGTAATGCCTGTAGCTACATGGGTAGCTGAAGGAACAGGTTCTGATCGTCAAAAAGCAACAACTGGTAACATCCAATTTGGTCACTTCAAACTACAATGCCGAGTATCTATTTCTTTAGAAACATCTGTAATGGCATTATCTGCATTTGAAAATATGATTTCTAATAACGTATCCAAAGCAATGGTTAAAGCTATTGAGAATGCTATTATCAATGGTACTGGTAATGGTCAACCTACAGGCATTTTAAAGGATGCGGCTGCTGGCGTGAAATTAGATGTTAAAGACTTTGACTATGCAACACTTGTAAAAGCAGAAGGGGAACTACCTGTTGAATATGAAGAAGGCTCTGTTTGGGTAATGACAAAGAAAACCTTTATGAACATTGAAGGTATGACAGATAAGAATGGTCAACCAATTGCACGTGTTAACTATGGCATGGGTGGGAAACCAGAACGCTCTATTCTTGGTCGTGGCGTATTGATTGTGCCTTACCTTAAAAACATTGATGCGGCTACAACAGGTGATATTGTAGCGTTCATTTATCGATTTGAAGATTATGCATTAAATACTAACTATCAAATTGGTGTAAAAACATATGAAGATAACGAAACAGATGATATTGTTCGTAAATCTACAATGATTTGTGATGGCAAGCCTGTCGATACAAATTCTTTGGTTAAATTGGCTAAGAAAGCATAGGTGTAATTTATGTTGACGGTAGAAGATGTAAAACTTTATTTACGAATTGATGAAGATATTACAGAAGATGATATGTTTATCGATGAATCCATCTCTGCTGCTGTCACGTATATTGAGCAAATGACTGGGAAACCATATATTGACGAGCCACTATACCGTAGAGCTGTTCAATAT
>JABZLU010000072.1:0-5355 GCA_015256605.1 Solobacterium sp. | reverse complement strand
GTGCCGCAAATCCCTCGTGGTAACCTAGTTGTTCCAATTTCTTCTGAAACTGAAAACCATCAAGAGGGTGTCCTTGATCAAAGTCGCTACGTGGAATCTGTACAAGGATAGCACTATTGGCATTCTTACCTGCACGCATGCTGTAGGACATACCGTTTACTGCAAGACAATTTTGTTCTGTGGATGCAGGGATAACCACACCACCTGGGCACATGCAGAATGAATATACACCACGATTAACAGATGTCTTGGCGGTTAGTTGGTATGATGATGCCTTAAGCACAGGATGACCATAGTGTTTACCGTAAGTACTTTGATCGATGAGACTCTGCGGATGCTCGACACGTACGCCGATGGCGAAATCTTTTTGTGTGATTTCTACCCCTTGTGCAAGTAGTGTTTCATACGTATCACTTGCACTGTGGCCAGTACATAGTATGATGCTATCGGTTGTAAAGTCTTGTTTGTTTGTGTGAATACCAACAATTTGATTACCGTTTAAATATAAACTTTCTAGTTTGGTATCAAAGTATATTTCACCACCAAGACGAATAATCTTTTCACGTATCTTTTTGACGATTGTTTGTAGTACATCAGTACCTAGGTGAGGGCGCTGTTGGTATAGAATTGCGGGGTTGGCACCAGCTTCTACAAATTCTTCATATACTTTAGAATCACGTATATTCTTCATGCGTGTTGTAAGTTTCCCGTCAGAGAACGTACCAGCACCACCTTCACCAAACTGTACGTTGGATGATTCTAAAAGTTTCCCTTTGGTAAAGAATTCGTTGATATCTTTGGTACGTTGTTCAACTGCTTGGCCACGTTCAATAATGATTGGATTTAGTCCTGCTTCTGCTAAGATAAGACCGGCATACATTCCGCTTGGTCCAAATCCAACGATAATAGGTCTTTGTATTGAAGACTTTGTGGTTGTTGGAAGAATATAAACTTCTTTCGATTCTTTTTTTACATCACGGTTCTTGAGATATTTATCTTCGTTTTTAATAGATGCGTATACACTATAGGAATAGTGAAGATCGTCACCTCTAGCATCGATAGATTCACGATCGATTTCAAAGGAGTGAATATCATGAATGGAACAGCGTAATTTCTTTGCGATGTGATGAATCGAAAATGTTTCTCCAACTTCACAACGAATCTGGTTAATTTTTAGCATAACGTACCTCTTAACAATGATTATACAATAGCATTCTCTCTTTTGATTAGAGATTAATTTGCGTTATAATTTGAACATGAAAATCGCGAAACAAAAGAAAATTAAATCAAGTGAAGATGGTCTTCTTGTTAAGAATATCTTATCGAAACAAATGGGTTTTTCACGCCGTGAGATAAGTAGATTTCATGTGTCTGGTTCGATTTATCTCAATGATGAAAAGTGCAGATTGACACAAGAGGTACATACAAACGATGTAGTGACTATACGGACAGAAGAACCGCAGTTAGAATCAAAACCAATCATCCTCTATGAGGACGCTGAGATTGTTGTAGTGAATAAACCTGCTGGAATTCCAAGTCATGCGAGTGCAGAACATTTTGACGATGATATGGGGTCTATTTTAAAACGCTACTATCAAGATGATAACTTTACAGTTAGAACAGTTGGACGCTTAGACAAAGGTGTTTCAGGCATTGTTGTATATGCGAAAACTAAACGGATGGCAGCTTTGCTGGCTTCTGCTCGTGAGGAACAATTATTACATAAAGAATACTTGGCTATCGTAAAAGGAAAGTTTGAAGAACAAAGTGGGACTTTAACGTATACCTTAGGAAAAGAGAAGGGAATACGTGGAAGAAGTGTGACCGTGGATGGTCAAAATTGTATTACCAATTATGAAGTGATTATCGAGGGTAATTTCTTCTCTCTGATTAAAGTTCATATTGAAACTGGAAGATTACATCAGATACGTGCGGGTATGGCTTATTTTGGACATCCACTGATTGGTGATCGTCTCTATGGTGGCAGTATGCATGCGATGAAGCGACCAGCATTACATTGTTGGAAAGTAGAGTTTATCCATCCTAAAACAAAGAAGCAGATAAAGATAGAATGCAAACTGCCAGATGACATGCAAAGGGTAGTTGATAAACTTCAAGAAAAAATATGACAGTATGAGATTTGTAATCAAAAATATTTAGGCATAGAATCAATGATAGAAGTACGCAAAGGAGTATCTGTATGAAACAGGAAAATCTTGAAAAGATTATTGCGTTTCGCCATGTATTACATGAGCATCCAGAATTGTCTAATCACGAAGTGAATACAAGAAAATTAATTAAAGAATTTATCGCACAAAATATGTCTGGCTATCTTGTCTTTGATGAAGTAAGTTGGCTATATTGCATGAAGCCATATCAACCTACTAAGCAGACGATTGTATTACGTGCAGATCATGATGCGATAATGAATTCTTCAAATACACCATTTCATGGCTGCGGTCATGATGGACATACTGCAATTTTGCTGGGTGTGATGCTGGAAGAAGAGGGTAGAGAAAGTGAATATAATGTCATCTATCTGTTTCAACCAGCTGAAGAAAATGGTAGTGGTGCCGCTATCTGCAAATCATTATTTGAAAAGTATCATGTGGATAAAATTTTTGGCCTGCACAATATGCCTAACTTAAGAAAGAATGTGATTTACTATCGACCAGAGACAGTCATGTGTGCTTCAGTTGGATATCGCATTTCTTTAACAGGAGTACAAAGCCATGCTTCAGAACCTGAGAAAGGACTGAATCCAGTATATGCTTTATCTGCATTTGCAAAATCGATTGAACCTCTAGCAAAGCAGACGGGATTTCAACCATTTACATTTGATAATTATCACTTCAGTTCACTTGCGATGATAACGATTATCCATATGAATGTAGGTAGTTTGAACTTTGGCATCTCACCAGCAAATGGTGAAATCTGTTTAACGCTACGGGCTGCTAAAGAAAATGAACTGACTGTATTAGAAGAATATGTTCGCTCTTATTTTGAAGGACTAAAAGGGGAGTTTGAAGTGAGGATTGAAGAGTTTGATCGCTTTGATGAAAATTACGCAGATCCATCTTTAGTAGAGAAAACTGTTATGAAATTAAAGGCTGCTGGTCTAGAGGTTGAAGAATTATCTGAACCGATTCGTGCTAGTGAAGATTTTGGCTATTATAAGAAGTTTGCACCATGTATGTTTTTCTTTGTTGGTATGGGTACTTGTCCTTCTTTACATCATGATTCATATGTGTTTGATGATGAAATTATTCCTACTGCTGTATGTATGTTTGAAACAATTATTTGATAGTGCTTGCATGTATTTCACAAGTACTATTTTTTCATTGATTTTACATTACTTTTTTCTGAAAAAGGCTTGTATTTTCTAGGGGAATGGAATACTATTAAAAAGCAAGGTGATAACACCGAATGCGCCGATAGCTCAACTGGATAGAGCATTTGACTACGAATCAAAAGGTTGCGGGTTCGACTCCTGCTCGGCGCGCCATTTAAAAAAAGCCCGCTAGAAGCGGTTTTTTTATTAGGATATTTATGCTATCAAATGAGGGAGGACAAAAAGATGAGTGATTTTGAAAGCAAAATTAGTTCAGCTGTCCGTGAGGCAGTGAAGCAAGTGTACGATATTGATGCAGATGATTCAATATTGATTGTTGAAACCCCACGTGATCCAAAGATGGGAGATTATTCAACTAGTGTAGCTATGCGCCTTTCCCGAACATTGCATAAGAGTCCATTAGATATTGCTGGACCTATCGTTGAAAAGTTAAAGGAAATCTATACAGAAGCTTCTTCTATTGAAGTTGTAAAGCCAGGTTTTATTAACTTCCGTTTAAAGAAAGATGCTTTAGCTGAAGTGATTAATACTGTTATCAACGCAGGTGATGATTATGGTAAGAATAACACTGGTGCAGGTGTGAATGTATTGGTTGAGTGGGTATCCGCTAACCCTACAGGTGACTTACACTGTGGACATGCTCGTAACGCTGCTTGGGGTGACTGTATCTCACGTCTTTACGAAGCAAGTGGTTATAACAACTACAGAGAGTTCTATGTTAACGATGCTGGTAACCAGATTGTGATGTTGGGTGAATCCTTAATTTCTCGTTACTTTGAACACTTTGGAAAAGAATATCCACTTCCAGAAGATGGATATCATGCACAAGACATCATCGATATTGCAAATCAGATTGCAGAAAAAGATGGTGATAAGTGGTTGAATGCTGATCCTGCAGAACGTCTTGAATACTTTAAGAAGACAGGTGTTGAGTTAGAATTAAAGAAGATTGAGGATGACTTAAAACTATATCGTTGTGATTTCCAGAACTTCCAGCACGAAACATTCTTCTATGAGAACAATCGTAAGCGTATCAATGATTGTTTAACAAAGATGGCTGATATGGGCCTAACTTATGAAAAAGATGGTGCGCTATGGTTTAAGAGTACTGAATATGGTGATGACAAGGACCGTGTATTACGTAAGAGTGATGGAACATTATCTTACTTAACACCAGATATCGCTAACCACATCTATAAGATTGAAAGAGGCTATGACCACTTAATCAACTTATGGGGTGCTGACCACCATTCCTACGTAACACGTATGCAGTCTGCTTTAACAGCATTGGGTTATCCAGATGTGCTTAAGGTAGATATCATCCAGATGGTACGTATGGTTGAGGATGGTAAGGAAGTGAAGATGTCCAAGCGTACAGGTAACGCAATTACAATTCGTGAACTTTGCGAAGATGTAGGTGTTGACGCTGCTCGTTGGTTCTTCGTTTCCAAGGACGTTGCGACTCATATGGATTTCGATATGAAGTTAGCTCGTTCTAAAGATAACAACAACCCTGTATTCTATGCACAGTATGCATATTCCCGTATGCATTCCATTATGAACAATCCTAAGATTCCTGCATTCACACAGGTAGCTACTTATGATCGTCTCAGTGATGAGAAGGAATTACAGTTGATGAAGCTCATCAGCGAATTCCCAATTGAAGTTGCAAATGCAGCAGCAAGCAGAAAGCCAAACAAGATTACTGAATACATCATTTCTCTTGTTAAGGTTTACCACAGCTACTACAACAGTTCACGTGTAAATAACCCAGAAGATCCTGAGTTAACAAACCAACGTTTAGGCTTAGTGAAGGCTACAATGATTACATTGAAGAACGCTCTAAACCTTGTTGGTGTAGAAGCACCTGAATCAATGTAATTGAAAAACTAGAACGATAAAACGAGCCCCTGTAGTGATATAGGGGCTCTTTCTTGTGAATTATAGGTATTTTTCAATAAGAAGAACAAGATGATGTTTACAAAAAAATACAAAATTTTAGG
>JABZLU010000071.1:0-5365 GCA_015256605.1 Solobacterium sp. | reverse complement strand
TTCTTATGTTCCACATTCAGATTTGTTACGCTTCTACGGTGCATTTAAAGCAAGTGGGGAACGGTCAGTACTAATTGGTTTAACAACAATACTCGTACTACTCATTGCCTATGGTTCTATTTCACTGATTTATAATGCATTCTCTATTTCTATCAGTGAACGTATTCGTCAGTTTGGAATTATGAGGTCCATCGGTGCTTCCAATCGTCAGATTCGTCGCATGGTTCTATTTGAAGCATTTCTACTTGCAATCATTGGTATTGTATTGGGTGTGATTGTTGGATGTGTTGGTGTTGGTTTACGTTTAGTGATTAGTCCATTACCAATTCTTATCGCAGTTATGATTTGCCTAGTGACGACGATTGTTGCGGCATATATTCCTGCATATAAAGCAATTCATAAATCTGCGATAGAGGCAATTCGCCAAAGCGATGAAATTATCATTAAACCAAACGAAGTGAAGACATCCAAACTTACTCAGAAAATGTTTGGATTTGCTGGTGTAATGGCTACGAAAAATTTTAAGCGTAATAAACGTAAGTATCGTTCAACGATTCTTTCATTAGCGTTAAGTGTCATTCTATTTATCTCTGCCGCATCATTAACACAGTATGTAAATAAGATGTTGCTGATTCAGAGTAGTAATGACCACAAGATGAATGTCATGTACAATGCATACACTGATGAACAAGAAGATGTTACCCAGCGTTTTAATGTCATTAAGGCAATACCAGAAATTCAAAATATCGCTATCACGCAGAAAATTTTCGATGAAGCCTATATTCAGCGTAATTACATTGCGTCTGAATACTGGACAGCAGAGAACCAACAGTATCTTCGTCGTATCAAGGATGCGGTAGGTGTGAATGTTGAACTAGTTTTTGTGGATGATGATGCATTTAAGAATTTGTGTAAACAAAACAAGATAGATTCTTCCAGTTATTTTGATAAAAATAGTCCAAAGGGTTTACTGTATAATCACGTTATCCAACAATTTATTAGAGAAGACAAGGGTATTACGCGTGATGTATCCGTGATAGATACTAACGCAAACAATGTACCAATGTTTGTTCGTGAATACAAACAGATAGAAGGGTATGCAAGTTTACATGAGCCATATATTAAAGATGGTAAGCAGTATTATCTTTTCTATCCGATAGAGTATATTGAAGAAATGAAAGGCTACGAAAACTTAGACATGCGTAAAGCCAAACTCTATCCAGTTGAAGAAATTGATATTGATATTCCACTTGTGGCAGGAGCACAAATTGAAGAGAATCTATTTACATTAAGTCGTAATACAATGCAGCTAATCTATCCAAGAAGTATGGCGACGACACTATTTGAAAATACAGATACGAGCTATATTCAACGATTATCGAATCCAGAGATTGGTATACGGACAGATAACCATGCAAGTGTTGCTCAACAACTTGAAAAGATTCAAAAAGACAATGGTTGGAGTGCAGATAGAATCTATGACTTTGATCGTGAACGTCAAAATAATCGCATGTTTATATTAGTGATAAATGTATTTTCCTATGGATTCATTCTTCTAATTGGTGTTATATCGATTGCGAATGTATTTAATACGATTTCAACGAACATCATTCTTCGTCGGAAAGAGTTTGCGATGTTACGATCGGTTGGTATGTCTGAAAAGGGCTTCCAAAAAATGCTTAATTATGAGTGTTTAATCTATGGAGGTCGAAGCTTAGCTATTGGTCTTCCAATATCGTTTATCTTTTCATTCTTTATCCATCATGTGATTAATCAGATGGTACAAGTTGATTACTTTATTCCTTATATCAGTGTACTACTAGCAATCGCTATGGTATTTGTGGTTGTATTTATCACCATGTTGTATACAACAAGAAAGATACGAAGAAATAATGTAATTGAAGAATTACGCATCGAAAATATTTAGTGAATTATCTAGAAGGTACTTTGGTACCTTCTTTTTAAATCAAAAGAACATTAGACATTTCTAATGTTCTGAAGAGATATAGTGAGCACCACTAATTTCTAATTTTAATAAATGTTTTCTTTCTTCACTTGGTAATACACTGGTATAGAGTAGGGTACTACGGTATTCCAGTGTTCTCCATGGGAATGGTACATCTGCAAACTTACTGCAGATACGCATATCTTCCTTACGCATGTCATGGAGCCATTTCTTGCCAGTATCGTTGAAGGCAAGAATACGTAAGTGGTCAAGTGCTGGTAGACGTTGTGCTTCGTATTTTGTCAACTGTACCATCGCTTGTAAGATGCTACGACGAATACGGTTGCTGGTGTAACGATAGGTTGTGGCATCCTGTAAGAAGCCTTCATACGTATCGTTATCTGCTGCACATTTACGCAAGTGATTTTCTATTCCTTCGTTAAATAAGAATAAATCTTCTAATTGCTTGCGAGAAGAAGTTAGTAAGTATGTACGCAAGTAAGGATAGAATTGTTCAGGATAAACCAGTGTACTTTCTTTGAGTATTTCTTCCATTGGTGTCGAGCTTGCTAGACGCTCATTGTTTTTGAGTGCTTTACGAATCGCTAGGGCACTTGCGTTTTCAGAAATTTCTGGATTAAGATAACCGCTTGTGCGCTGTACGATAACTGGTTGAATATTAGAGCCTTTTAAATATTTTAAATAAGAAACAGCTAGAATATCATTTGGTTCCATAGAACCTGTTAAAAGACTATATGCACGAGGGAAAGACATCCCTGTCTGCATACTTTCTCTTAAGTTATCCGGATTAAGAGATGTATCCGCAATCTCTTGCAAGTTTTCTAAATTCGCACACTCACTACCAAAGGAGATATAGTCAACTTTGGCAATCTTTAAAAGTTCCACCGCACCATACGCAAACTTAGATGCACTTTGGGTTGCGTAGAAACAAGGTAATTCAATCACTAGGTCTACACCATTTTCAATGGCTGACTTGGCACGTTTCCATTTATCGATAATTGCAGGCTCTCCACGCTGTACAAAATTACCAGACATAACAGCGATAACCATATCACAACCACTCAGTTTTCTTGCTTGTTCGATTTGATAGCGATGTCCATTATGGAATGGATTATACTCCGCTATGATTCCACATACTTTCATTTCTCAAAATTCCTTTACAGTTGATATGATACAATGAAATCAATCAAACAAGGAAGGATATTTCTTTATGACAGAACTAATTTATAAAATCATTAAACCTGAAACAGAAGTGAGGGCAACACTAGTCTGTGTACACGGTATGCAAGAACATCATGCCCGCTATATCTCCTTTGCAAGAGAGTTATCAAAGCAGGGAATTGCAGTACTAATATATGACTTACCAGGACATGGGGAAGCTTTTAAAGATGAACTAGGATACTTTGCGGATCGAAATGGTGATGAAGTATTAATTCAATCCGTAGATACGATGGTGACGAAGCTACATACAGAATACCCAGATGTACCACACTTCTTATTTGGACATTCGATGGGCTCTATCATTGTTCGTTTATATTTAGAACGTAATGATAACTTTGCTGGTGTGATTCTTTGCGGTGCACCAAATTATCAACCAGCAGCTGGATTTGGTAAGAAACTTGCACAGTTACTAGTCAAGATGAAAGGCCCTAAGGCAAAGACAAAACTGTTAACAGCACTGAGTGTGGGTTCCTTTAGTAAGGCTGTCAAGAACGCAAAGACACCAGTTGATTGGTTGTCCTATAACGAAGAAAACGTAAAACAATTCTTGAATGATGAATTATGTGGTGTACCATTTACAGATGCGGGTAACCGTGACTTATTTACAATGGTTGCTCACTTACATCATCCATTTACCGCGAAGAATCCATCTTTACCAATTCTATTTATCAGCGGTGAAGATGATCCATGTACGGGTGGAACACTGGGGTTAGTGGATAGTATTTCAACTTTACAGAAGAATGGATATGCAAATATCGAAAATATTACATTCCCGAAAATGCGCCATGAGATTCTCAATGAAAAGGAGAATCATCTTGTAATTGAAGAGATTATTAAATTTATTAACCAGCATCAATAAAAATTGAAACAATTATTTTCTGAAAGAAAAGGTTAAGAGGGTATCTTCTATCATTTTTTCGCTTTTGGAAGCGTTTTTCGGGGGATATTTGATTGACTTTGAAGTGCGGTTTGTTATAATTTATAAGCGTTAACGAGCGAGGAGACTGCCGTGAAGTGGACAAAAACAGAGTTGCTGCGTGATTTGCAGAATGTAGATTTTGACGAAGATGTAGTAATAGAGAACGATGAACTGAAAAATGACACCGGTATCTTATCTGTTGAAGATGTTCATGTTGAAGGTCACGGTTATATCGATGATGAGGATGATCGCTTCTATGTTGATATGCATATTACGGGTACAATGATTTGTCCTGATGCTATTACAAATGAACCGATTGAGGTTCCTCTAGATGTCGAAAGTCAAGAAACATATGTCTTTGAAGAAACTGATGAAGATGGGGTACGCCTCGTTACCAGTGAAGTCGTTGATCTGATGCCTGCAGTGATAGATGCTATCCTGTTGGAGGTACCACTTCAAGTGACTGAAGCAGTAGAGGGTGAATATCCGCATGGCGATGGCTGGCAGATATTTACAGAAGCTGAGTATCAGGAAAGCCGGAAAGATCAATTGGATCCGCGTCTGGCAGGACTGAAGCAATTCAAAAATGAATAGTAGGAGGTGCTAGACAATGGCTGTACAACAGAGAAGAAATTCCAAGACGAGAAAGAACAAGAGAAGAACACATTACAAGTTAAATGTACCTACACTCGTAAAGAATGCTGCAGGTGAATACGTTCGCCCACACCATGAAGGTTCTTACGTTAAGGAAACAACAGAATCCAAATAAGGTTGGAAATGAAGATGCTGAATTGGCATCTTTTTCTATTATTACTTATGTAAAGCAACTACTAATTTACATTACAAATTGTATAATTAGGATAAATAATAGTTTTGATTTTATGTAGGAGAATTCTAATGTTGGACAATAAAGGCTTTGATGTATGGGCTGAAGAATATGACACTTCAGTTAAATTATCAAATGAAGACAATACATATCCTTTTGCGGGTTATAACGAAATTATTTATAAAATCTATAAAAAAGTTATATCCAAATCAAATGCAACCGTTCTTGATATAGGATTTGGAACAGGTACATTAACACAGAAGCTTTATCAGTATGGATGTGATATTTATGGCCAAGATTTTTCTTTGAAGATGATTGAACTTGCATCTAATAGAATGCCAAATGCCAATTTGTATCTAGGTGACTTTACAAAAGGTGTTGTTGAACAGTTGAAACAACGTTTATATGATTTTATTATTGCAACATATTCTAT
>JABZLU010000070.1:0-5402 GCA_015256605.1 Solobacterium sp. | reverse complement strand
GTAATTCTGAGTTCTTGGTAAATGTTAATGGAAAGACAATGCGCGAGGTCGCTGACTTCGTCGGCGAAAAGTTAGCACCAATTGAAGGTGTTGCGGCTACTGTCACAATGTTTGTGTTAAAGAAGTATAAGGTAAATGGTGTAACCATGGACCTACACAGTGAAGCAGGCGATGAGAGAATGCCAGTATCTGCATAAATAGCGAGTAGAATCACTTTTTTGTCGTAAAGACAGAAGTGATTTTTCTTTACTTTTGTTTGGGGAACTGGTACTATATTGTGGCGAGTGGGTTACTCCCGCTCCTTGCCAGAAATGGCCGTTAGACCAGAAGGAGGTGTACGGAATGAAGAAGTATGAAGTCATGTACATCATCAATGAATCTGTTGAAACAGAGAAGAGAGCTGAATTAATCGAGACTCTCAGCAAGATCATCACTGACAACGGTGGTAAGATTGCGAAGACAGATGAATGGGGCATGCGTGAATTCGCATATCACATTGATGACATGAAGAAGGGTTACTATGTAGTAACAGCATTTGAAGCAGATAATGCCTGCGTTAAGGAATTCGATCGTTTGATGGGAATCAACGCAAATGTTGTTCGTTTCATGATTACCCGTGACGAAGCTCCGGCTAAGGGAGCTAAGTAATGATTAACCGCGTTGTTTTGGTTGGCAGACTAACACGTGATGTGGAAGTTCGTAAGACAGCTAGTGGCTTATCCGTTGCGACATTTACTGTTGCATGTGATCGTCGTATGGCTCGTGGACAGGATGGAAACAATCAACAGTCTGCAGACTTCATCAGTTGTGTCGCTTGGCGACAAGCTGCCGATTTCTTAGGCTCATATGCACGTAAGGGTGCGTTAGTGGGTGTTGAAGGAAGAATCCAAACACGTAGCTATGATCGTGATGGACAGAAGGTTTATGTTACAGAAATCGTTTGTGATACTGTAAACTTACTCGAATCTAAGAGTCAATCACAGAGCAGAGCACAGAACAGCAGTTATCAAGACAACAGTTATCAACAGCCGTATTCACAACCAAAACCATCTACAAATGATGATTTTGTGAGTGATGACTTCGGCGCAGGAATCGGAATGGATATTTCCAGCGATGACCTGCCATTCTAAATAAAGGAGAACAGACAATGGCATTCAGAAAACAAAGAATGGGCCGCAGAAAGGTCTGCTACTTTACAAAAAACAACATCACTTATATCGATTATAAGGATGTAGAGCTCTTGAAGAAATTCGTTAGCGCAAATGGAAAGATTACTCCACGTCGCGTTACAGGAACTCGTGCGAAGTACCAGAGAATGTTAGCAATCGCTATCAAGCGTGCTCGTCAAATGGCTTTATTACCATACGTAGAAGACTAATGACACAAACGACTATCAATGTAGGTAGTCGTTTTTTTGCACACAAAAAAAGAAGCTTTGCGCTTCTTTTTGAAGTTTACATGATATGTGCAAAGACGGTTGCTAAAACAACGGTGATAATACCAGATGTACAAATAGCAAGACCTGCCATAGCCCCTTGTAAGTCACCAAGTTCGATTGCCTTGGATGTGCCGATTGCGTGAGCGCTAGCGCCAAGGGCTAAGCCTTGAGCAATTGGGTCGGTGATATGGAAAACCTTGAAGACAATATCTGCGATGATTGCGCCAAAGATACCTGTTACGATGATAACTGCTACTGTTACTGGGACGATACCACCTAGTTCTTCTGCAATACCCATACCGATTGCGGTAGTAATTGATTTTGGTAAGAATGTAACGTATTGTTCGTGGTTAAAGCGGAATAATAAGGCAAGGATCAATACGGTTGTGACACTACTAGCACAGCCACACGCAATAGAGATACTAATCATCTTCCAATTTGATTTTAGTCTTTCGATTTCCTTGTAAAGAGGTACGGCTAACGCAACTGTTGCTGGTGTTAATAACCAACTGAGATACTTTGCGGAAGAGTAGTAGGAATCGTAGTCTACATGCAAAATCTCGACAAAAACGATTGTAAAAATAATCGCAATGAGTAATGGATTAAAGATTGGTAACTTGAATTTCTCGCGGCATAAGAGTCCAACAAAGAAACCCATCAATGAGATGACAACACCCATCGTTGCACTATTTAACATTACATTATTCATTATCAGAATTCTCCTTGCGTAATAACATAGATACTTTGCCAGTGATAACCATAACAACAAATGTAGAAATCATCATGATAATGATGGATTGGATTAAGATGGGTTTTATGGATGTGGTAGATTGGATTAAACCAACGGCTGCTGGTATAAACATAATAGGCATAATATCAATCAAGAAATCAGCTGTATCATGTACTTCATTGATTTTAAAGATACCGTGGTTGAGTGCGATGAATAATAAAACAAGACCATAGATAGAAGAAGGAATTGGTAATGGTATAAATTCATGTAAGATTTCACCAATACATGTAAAGAATAAGATAATTAAAAACTGACGCATGTGCTTCATAGAAAAACCTCCAAACGCATGTTATTATCCCATTATTTTTTAGATAAGGGTATATATATTTTTTAAGATTTTTTATGATAGTGCTTTCATTTTATGGAATATATACATTTTGCATAAAATGTTGGAAAAATTGTTTTTTTAACAAATACCCTTTGTAATCGTCTTGTTTATTTCATATAATACCTATGTGCCACATATCGTATATGCTTTCGAATTGGCGGAAGTGTCTCTACCCTGCTACCTTAATAGCGGGACTACGGTTGTCTCTATTCTTTTTAGTGACTTCCTGTTGAGATGATTCTTGGCAGGATTTTTATTTTTAAGAGCAGCGATGTGTGAAAAAACAAGGGGGATATTTATGTTAGAAAAGTTATTTCATTTAAAGGAAAACGGCACAACAGTTAAAACAGAATTGATCGCAGGTGTTACAACATTTATCACAATGGTTTATATCCTTGCGCTCAACCCATCCATCTTAAGTGTTTCTGGTATGGATGCAGGTTCTATCTTGACAGCGACTGCAGTCGCATCCGCAATTGCATGTTTCTGCATGGCTGCATTCTCCAATACACCATTTGCATTATCTGCTGGTTTAGGTTTGAATGCTTACTTCGCATACACAGTGTGTGGTGTTATGGGTTATCCATGGCAGGTTGCGTTAACAGCAGTACTTGTGGAAGGTATTATCTTTATCATCATGTCACTTACAAGTGTTCGTGAAGCAATCTTCAATGCAATTCCAGTACAGTTAAAGGTAGCAGTATCTGTAGGTATTGGTTTCTTCATCGCATTCATCGGTGTACAAAATGCACATATCATCGTTGATGGCGCAACACTTGTTAGTTTATATTCATTCACAAATGGTATTGCGAATGGAACATTCTCATCACAGGGTGTAGGTGTTATCTTGTGTATGATTGGTGTTATCTCTATTGTGATCATGTTAATCAAGGGTGTTAAGGGATATATGTTATGGGGTATCTTATTAACTTGGGTTTTAGGTATTATCTGCCAGCTATTAGGCATCTATGTACCGAATCCAGAATTGGGTTACTATTCATTAATCCCAACAGCGTTCTTCTCAATGCCAAATTCTATCGCTCCTACATTCTTCCAATTTGACTTTGCGTTTGTGGCAAGTCACCTTGCGAACTTTGTGGTAGTTGTATTTGCGTTCTTGTTCGTAGATGTCTTTGATACACTTGGAACAGTTATTGGATGTGCTTCTAAGGCAAATATGTTAGACAAGGATGGAAAACTACCAAGAATCAAGGGTGTGCTATTAGCTGACGCTGTTGGTACTACAGTAGGTGCTATCTTGGGTACATCCACAATCACAACATTCGTTGAATCTTCTTCTGGTATTACGGAAGGTGGTAGAACAGGTTTAACAAGTGTTACAACAGGTATCTTGTTCTTGGTTGCTCTATTCTTATCTCCATTATTCTTGACAATTCCTTCCTTTGCGACAGCACCTGCATTGATCGTAGTTGGATTCTTAATGATGCAGCAGGTTGTCAACATTGAATGGCATGATATCACAAAGGCATTCCCATGCTTTGTATGCATTACTATGATGGGCTTTGCATATTCAATTTCTGAAGGTATTGCATTTGGCTTTATCTCTTACACATTTATTCATGTGATTACAGGCAAGGCTAAGGAAATTTCTCTCTTGATGTATATTCTTACAGGATTATTCATCTTGAAGTTCTTCATTATCTAAACAAATGAGCAGGTTCACTTCAATGTGGACCTTTTTTTCATTTATAATACTGATAAGAGGTATTTGTATGATTTATACAGTAACGATGAATCCTTCACTGGATTATATAGTGCAATTAGAAACATTTGAAGAAGGAAAACTAAATCGTTCCATCTTTGAGCAGATTGATGTTGGTGGAAAGGGAATTAATGTGTCCATCGCCTTGAAACATCTAGGAAGAATTAGTACACCACTTGGATATGTGGCTGGTTTTACTGGGGATGAGATTGAACGTCGTGTGAGTAGTCATGGACTTATTCCGGAGTTTATTAAGTTAGAGCATGGAGAATCTCGTATCAACATCAAGATGAAACATGAAATAGAAACAGAAATTAATGCCAGTGGACCTACGGTTGAAAAAGATGATATTGAAAAGTTATATGTAAAGTTAGAACATCTCACGGATGGAGATGTACTTATTCTCTCTGGTAGTATGGCAGCTGGTGTTGACCAGAATTTTTATGCGGATGTAATGAAATTTCTGGAAGGAAGAAAGATACGCATCATCGTCGATGCGGGAGGTAGTGTATTAAAGACAGTACTTCCATATCACCCATACTTGATTAAACCAAATCAACATGAATTATCAGAGATATTTGGCGCAAATGTCTTAGAGAATCAAATAGAAGAATATGCATGCAAGTTGGTTTCGATGGGTGCACAAAATGTACTTGTTTCATTAGGGAATCAAGGTGCACTCTTAGTGAATCACAAGGTATATCGCTGCCATGCGCCAAATGGAGAAGTTATCAATTCTGTAGGCGCTGGGGATTCTATGGTGGCTGCGTTTTTAACCAGCAAGTTAAATGGAGAAGATGATCAAACAGCACTTGAAAAGTCAGTTGCGATGGGATCGGCAACTGCTTTCTCCTATGGAATTGCGGACCAAGAAGCTGTAGATGTATTGTACAAAGAGATGGTGAAATAAATGGATGAATTTCAAGAATATTATTATCGTCATCCTTACGCAAGAGAATTGGATACAGTTGTTTTAAGTTGTCATGCATGCAAGGATGGTTATCAAGTTATTTTAAAAGATACAATCTTTTATCCGGAAGGTGGTGGACAACCTTGTGATAAAGGTACAATCCAAGGTATCGAAGTAATTGATGTACAACGAGAAAAAGAAGGGATTGTACAT
>JABZLU010000006.1:14573-14833 GCA_015256605.1 Solobacterium sp. | reverse complement strand
ATCATGGATTACTTCCACTGTTGTACGATGCGACAAATCAGTCGCGTTATTTGCCTTTGTAATCGCATTTTCAATCTTCGATACATCGAATGCGAGTTCTTCACCGCTACGCTTAATTACGTTCATTTTACTCCTCCATATAAAAATAGTTGCATTTCCAACTATTATTTCGTATACAAGAATAATACCCTCTCACCAGATGAAACACAAGCATCATTATTATGAAAATTGCATCAAAAAATTCACCAAAAAACTTTCAT
>JABZLU010000006.1:0-14563 GCA_015256605.1 Solobacterium sp. | reverse complement strand
GGACTTTTTAAAAATGTAATATTTTTTCATCAAAATTATTTTTTGTAATCCTATTACGAACCACATCTACCATGAAAGAAATGAATTTTAATTCCATTATCACTGAAACCCCTTGCAGATAAAATATCATCTATAAAAAAAATCTACCCTGTGTAGGATAGATTCTACTGACTTATTCCCAACCCTTCGAAGAATAATATTCTAGGTTAGTAATTTGTTGATTTGCGTCAATATCACAGAAGATATAACAGAAACGATAAGGCGTTTCCGAACGATGATTTGCCGTGTAATAACTAATACGCACAAAGTAGCGATATACATCATCTTTTATTGTTACAAGTTGTACATCCTGCTTAAGATACTTCATATCCGAGAGTCCTTCAAATGTAGGATTTGAGCCATCTGTAATACTTGTCGGATCTTTCATTCCCTCCACAAAAAACTGTGTATCTGTTTTTAAATTGTACGCAGAAATCATACTTGCTCTTTGCGTCGCATATTCTTCTGGCGAATTCCAAATAAAAGCAGTTGTCCAAAGTTGGTCCAACATTGCAGTATCCGAGGATACTCGTTTAGAGGAAGTGTAAATTGTATCACTTTCTCCAAAACCTTTTACATATCCAGATGGTATCTTTGCTAATTGATTCTCCAATCCTTCTATCTCATCTAATTGAGATAGCCATTGAACATTTTTACGATTACCCCACTCCCAACTCAGAATAAGAGTAACTACCATGATAAGTGCACATATCAAACATATAACAAAACTAGCTAGTCTTTTCATATTAGTACCAAGCCTCCACAGAACTTCCTTTTAGTTCTCTGCCATTTGGATTTCCATATTGACTGTAATTTAGAACAAGATTGGAGAAACGATTTGTACTAACATCATAATATCCCTGTACCCATGCAAGCATGTTTGTTCCATCGCTTAAAGTCCAAATCACTTTTTGGCTTGAACCCGAGAATATAAACGTTGGTGCAAATGACCACGTATATGCACCATCTACTGGATACCACACAGACAAGAAATTCGTATTATCAACAGCAGTAATGTATGTCTGCATCGACGTTTGTAATTCTGAACCTACAGTATCTGTTTGATCTTGCAAAGCCTGTGTCTGTGCTTGTGCTACTGCATTTCCGGCATTAAACATTGTTTCAAGTTTTGCATACTCTTCTGAAGATGTTTCTTGTTGTAATGCTTGTGCATCTGCAATCTGTTGTGATAATGCATTCGCTTGATTAGCACGTTGAATAGAGTCCCTTTCAAACTGTTGTGCAGATTGAAATGTCCCATAGGCAATATATACTGCTATAGCTATAAATACCACCGAAAGAAATGTAAATATTTTACGCATAAAAATACCCCTTCTTAGCGATTATACCATGAATAGAGAGATAAAAAGAAAGAGGTCTCTTAAACCTCTTTCTAAGCATGTTTTACTTGTTGTCAGCAACGATAGTATCAGCAGCTGTACGACCTGAAACGAAGATTTCAACAATCGCATTACCACCTAAACGGTTACCACCATGGATACCACCAGTTACTTCACCAGCAGCGTATAGACCCTTGACGATCTTACCATCTTTATCTAATACGTGACGCTGTGCATCAACTGTCAAGCCACCCATTGTATGGTGTGTAGATGGAGCTAATAATCTAACCTTTAACTTCACACCATCAAGCTTATAAGTATCAACGATATACTTACCGTTTTCATCCTTTTCAGCTGTACCAATTAGTGTTGTCCAACCTGTCTTTGTTGGGTTCAATGTATTTTCTGTACCTGTCATCAATGCCATATCATATTCCTTGATTGTATTGATAACTTCTTCTTGTGTGCATTCAAAGCCTAATTGCTTGAATAACTCACCTAACTGATCAACAGTTCTTGTGTACTGTCTATTTTCAACATCACTTTCCCAAAGTGTTAGATCTTCATCCTTTGGTGTTCCATAAGGATATGGACCAGGAACTAATTGGTTGGAGTTTGCAATATCCATAATTGTTCCATTTGTACCATTGAAGCTTACACCGTTTTCAAATTCAGCAAGTGATAATACGTCACGTTCACCAGTTTCGTTAACGAAACGCTTACCAGTTGTAGGGTTGATATAGATTGCATAGTGTCCACCACCAAATGCGAGGTTTCCATTATCTACCCAAGAGATAGGCATCATCTGTGTAAAGCCCATACCTGTTGTAGCAGCACCTACTGCTTCTGCCATATCAATACCAGAACCTACTAATGAAGAACGGTTTGTTGTACGTGTATTTGTTGTGATATCTCCATCTGCCCAGTAGTCATTTGTTTCCATAACGCGTTTGATATCTGCAGCATATCCACCAGTTGCGAGTACTACACCCTTCTTAGCATGGATTGTAACTGGAGTTCCATCGTATTGCTCACCCTTAACACCAACTACTTTTCCATCCTTATCTGTGATAAGTTCTGTTACCTTTGTACGTAACATGATTTCGTTATCTGCATGGTTAGCAGCTGTTTCAAGTAATGTCTTCTTAGTTGTTGCAAAGTATGTATTCCAAACTGTCTTACCCTTTACATTCTTTCCATCTGGATCTGGAGTTCCATCACCATCAAGATCACTTCCCTTGAAGTCATTTTCACGGTTCCACAAAGCACCGACAATAATTGGCTGAATAGAGTTATCAAAGATTGCGCCCTGATCTTCTAACCAACCCTTAAGGTCTTGTCCACCTTCAACAAACTGCTTAACAAGATCATATGAACCATAAATCCATGAAGTCTTTTCAGCGTTTGGTCTTAATCCACCATAGTATGTCTGGAAGATATGTAGATTTGGAGTTGAGAATAATGTGATTTCGCCTTCAGCCTTACCTGCATCTAACTGTGGCTGTGCCCAGTTCAAGTAAGCCTGAATCTCACTCTTCAATTCTTTTAGTGTGCTTAAGTATTCTGCATGTACACCAGCATGTGACAATGTTTCAATATCACCTGCTACAAATGGTGTTTTATCAAAGTACTTACTATCGAATTCATTTTCATTCCAGTTAAGGATTTCCTTTAATACCTTGATGTTACCAGTAGCGTTATGAACTTTATTGTATGTAACACCCTTATAAACACCTGTTGTCGCATCTGGATCAGCTGGATCCCAAACTAAGTAAGATTGTGCAGACTGGAACTGTCCACCAGAAGCTACTGTATTACCACCGATTTCAGAGTTAACTTCTAATACAACTACTGAGTTACCGTTCTGTGCAGACTGAACTGCTGTAGCCATACCAGCACCACCAGCACCAACTACAACAACATCAGCTGTCTTTTCGATTGCTTCACCAGCTTTATGTTCTACTGTATTCTTCTTAAAGCCATCTAAATCACTAGCTTCTGCTTGTTTTGCTGCATCAATTAATGCATTCTTGAAACCGATTGAAGTAAATGTAGCACCTGAAATAACATCAATGCCAGCACCATTTGCTTCCTTTGCATCTGCTACTAAATAATCAAATGCTGGTGTTCCAATATGATTTGTTTCTTTATTATCACTATAATCAATTTCGGAAATACCATCCTTTGTAAATGTAACTGATAAGTTGATAGGGCCATTATAACCTGTGCCAGTACCTGTATATGTACCTTCCTTGTAAGTTACCTTTACATTTTCTTTTTTCTTTGCACTATCTTCTTTGTTGCTCGGTGAACATGCAACAAGTGAAATAGCCATCAAAGAACTGAGTCCTAACTTCACATAATTCTTCATTTTTCCCTCCATGTGTATTTATTAACAAATACCTAATCATATATTATCTTAAATTAAATTCTTTTGCTATCTAAATTTAAAAACTGCCCTGCGGCAGTTTATGACTTTATAACTCTTTTACAACATCTTCAACATGACTTGTAGCTTTTACTTTTTGGAAAGTCTTGATGATAATACCATTTTCATCAATTAAGTATGTCGAACGTTCAATTCCCATATACTTACGACCATACATAGACTTCTCTACCCAAACATCATATGCTTGAATGGTTTCTGTGCTTTCATCAGATAGTAATGTAAATGGTAAATCATAATTACTTTCGAACTTCTTATGAGACTTCACACTATCCTTCGAAATGCCTAACACAATTGCTCCCTTTTCCTGAATCTGTGGCAAGCGATCACGGAAGTTACAAGCTTCTGCTGTACAACCTGATGTATTATCCTTCGGATAAAAATAGAGGATTACCTTTTTACCTTTATACTCAGAAAGTGTATGTTCTACACCATTTTGATCTGGCAATTTAAAATCTGGTGCTTTTACTCCAACATTTAACATTTTAATATCTCCTAATTCTATACATCAATGATAATGCATAATGGAATTTAAAGCCTTGAATATGCTTATTAATATTGTTTTAGTAAATTAAGAATATCACTTGGCTTTTGAATCGTTGGATATTCTCCAGTTTCAATTCCTTCATGATAAACGATTTGCACGGGATGAATACCTAAAGATTTTGCAGCTTCAAGATTCTTAACCTGGTCATCGATAAAAATACATTCTTCAGGTTTGAGTCCAGATTTTTCTAATGCATCGCGATACATCAATAAGTCCGGTTTTAAAACACCTAATTCGTAACTATATGTATATTGATCAACATATTCATCTAATTTGAATGCATGAATACGTCTTTCAATAAATGGCCACGTATCAGAAATAATTCCAATACGATAACCTCCATCCTTCAATGTTTTCAGTGTTTCCAAGGAACTTGGTATCAAACTCATTGTCGCAAGATTTTCCACCATATCAACTGCAAGTTTTACTGCATGTTGAAATGTCCCCTCTAACTTAGCTTGATCAAATAGCGTTAGATAGAAACGAGTAAATCTTTCAATCTGCTCCTGTTCACTTGTCATTTTTGGGTTTTCAATAAATGGTAAATACGCTGTGTTGTATGCATGTTGCCATACGTTTTGGTCGAGTCTCGAAATTTTCTCTCGAGGAAATAGTTCATAGAATTTTTGATTCAAATTCCAATCACCGCTGCATGGTTCTAGAAGGGTCCAGCCTAAATCAAAAAATATACATTTTATCTGATTCATTATACCTACCTCTTGTTATTAATATCATTATATCACTTATATATAATAACAGAGGCATATATCTTGAAATTATACTTATAAATTATTACATGCATTCAAAGCAGCGATAGCACCATCACTGGCAGCCGTTGTTAATTGACGAACAGTCTTTACACGACAGTCCCCAGCTGCGTAAATACCCTTAACAGATGTGCGGCATTCTTCATCGGTTTTGATAAATCCATGTTCATCTAGTTCAATAATATCAGAGAAGATTTGGTTCATTGGAATTTGTCCAATTGCGACAAATAATGCATCCACATTCAATGTCGTTGTTACTCCAGTATTCTTATCCGTTACTTCAATAGAATGTAGACGGTCATCTCCATTTAGTTTTGTAACGGTACTATTCATTACCTTTACGAGGTTTTCCTTACCATTTAGCTTTACCACTTCAGCTTCATCAGCACGGAATTCATCACGACGATGAATAATATATACACGTTTGCAGAAACGTGTTAAATACTCTGCATCTTCAACCGCTACATTACCACCACCATTTACAGCTACATTTTTACCTCTAAAAAACATACCATCACAAGTTGCACAATAGGATACACCCTTACCTGTTAGTTCCTTTTCACGCTCAATTCCTAGTTCTCTACGCTTCATACCAGTAGCGATAATAATCGCTTTTGCATGATATTCATTCTTTGTCGTGTAAACGACCTTTTCGTCCTCACAGTTTTCAATCTTCACCACACCTTCAAACGCAAAAGTTGTTCCTAAGTCTTTTGCTTGATTGTAAAGATCTGTCGCAAAATCAAACCCAGAAATATGTTTGATACCTGGATAATTTTCTATATCTGCTGTATTGATGATCTGTCCGCCATAAGTAGACTCTTCTAAAACCAAAGCTTTCTTTCCTGCTCTTTGTACATAAATGGCCGCCGATAGACCAGCAGTACCTGCACCAATGATTATTACATCAACCATAATTTACCTCCCATATATTTTATACAACTAAACTGTATATCACCGTACGCAATAACACAAAATATATGCTCAATCTAATATTTGTAATTATTTTCACTACATGTAAATATCGATGTAAATTTTACATTTAATTATCATAAATTGATTATTTTATCATCTTTTAAAGATAATTCTTCTGTTCGTTTTATTTTCTTTATATTATCATTGAGGAGCGTGATAAAAATATATCTTTTTTTATAGGAAATATGTTATATTCTTAGGTATATTTCTTATCAGTATATTTGGAGGGATTAAGATGAAAAAGACATTAGGCACAATCGTATTAGCTGGCTTATTATTCTTAGCTGGCTGTGGTGCAAACGCATTATCTACTAAGAGCATTTCTGAAAAGTTAACAAAGGAGCCAACTAAGGTTTCCGTTATCTATGTTGATCCAGATTCTGGAATTCAACGCGAAACAATTACTGACCAGAAGGATGTAGTTAACGCAATTGCTGATGAATTAAAGACACTTTCAACAAAAGTTGTTAAAGACAAGGTTTCTTTCAATCAAAAGGATACAGCATTTGGTGTTGAAGTAGCTGACAAAGAAGGTACATATAACGTTACTCTTTACAGTAACGGCTACATGAGAGTTCAAAAGTTAGGCGGAGATGTTGTAGTTTACTCTGTAACAGATGAACAGATTGAAAAGTTAAACACAATCTGGTCTGACTACATGTCTTCAAACTCAGGAAAATAAAATAGTTAATGCGAGAGATGATAGATAGATATCATCTCTTTTCTTATACATATATAAAAATGCGTCTCTTGATAGAGTACGCATTTTATGGCACTATAAAAGTGCCCGGGGTCGGGGCGACCCTGTAAAATAACTCGGGGTCAAATTTTGACCTCTTTTTTTACAACTCGGGGATACCCTATAAAATCTCACGGGGTACGCTATTTATAATAAAAACTCCTATGCTAAAATTCAGTCTTGCAAGTGATTGAAATTAAACATAGGAGGTGCCAAATGGCTATAAATGATTTTATCATATCCACACTTAATATTAGTGACGATATGATTTTTTCGATTGATACACATAAATCATCTGACAAATTACACATCTTAATAAAACTGAATGATACTCACCCTACCTGTCCCTGTTGTGGAGGTTATACAAAAATAAAGGACTATTCTTCGTACAGCTATAACCACCTTGACGTTGCAGGGATTCCATCCATCATTGATTGGACAAGAAGACGCTATGTATGTAAAGAATGTGGGAAGTCCTTCTCTGAGCCAAGTCCATTTGGCCCAGAGAACTTCCATCAGTCATACGCAGTACTCAATGCGATTGCCTTGGATCTACATAATGTTCGTATGACATACAAGGATATTGCACACAAATACCACGTATCCAATACGATTATACAATTATACGCAGATAGTTTCATCCGTGCACCTAGGTTAACACTTCCTGAGAATCTTGGCATCGATGAGATTTCTTCTTCTATGGCAAAATACGGTGGTTCATACTTGTGTGTATTCGTAGACAACAATCACAGGACATTAAACGAGATACTGCCAAATCGTTCGAAAGTAACGCTGTCGAAACACTTTGAAATGATTCCACCATCGGAGAGAGACAAGGTAAAGTACGTGACAATCGATATGTGGGAACCTTATAGAGATGTGTGTAAAAAGTACCTAAGACATTGCGAAATAGCAGTAGATCCTTTCCATGTTATCAAACACCTTACAGAGTGCTTTACACGCATGCGTGTAGGAATCATGAAACAGTGTGTTTATGATAGCCCCAGTTACTATCTGTTGAAGACCTGGCATAAACTATTAGAAACCGATTCATTTGACCTAGATAACGAGCCAAGATACAACTCAAAATTTCGTCAGAAGATGAATTACAGGGACCTTTACAACATGTTGTTGGAGATAAGTCCTGATTTAAAGCTTGCGTATGAATTAAAGGAACTATATCGAGACTTCAATAAACGCTGCTCTTTTGAAGAAGCGGGTGCACAACTTGATTATCTGATCGAACTATTTGAACACTCTGACTTAGACTGCTATAAGGAATTTATATCTCTACTGAAGCACTGGAAACCAGAAATTATCAACAGCTTCAGAAGGCCTTATGATGATAGACGACAATCCAATGCATTAGCTGAAAACATCAATCAGAAACTTCGATTACTGATCGAGGTGTCCAATGGATATACAAACCTAGAACGTTTTCGTGCACGTGCACTATACTGCCTTAACGACAAACTATTCTATTGCTTGACAACATGTCTGTATTCCAGAAAACGAGAATACAAAAAACGTGGTACATATACCAAACATCTCTCTAATACATTAATTAACGACTAACAAACTGATACTATCAATCACTTGCACATACAAAAGGATGACTACATCAGAATGCCACTACTAGCACTCTATAGTCATCCTATTTTACTATTCGAAACCCACTACTGATTTTAGAGCGGAGTTTAACAAAACCCCCGACTGATTTTACTTAAGCATTTTCTTAACATCTAAAACCTAGAGTTTATCTGAATGTCTATTCAAAAACTCTTGGATGAAAAAATCTACTTTCTCTCTTTCAGCTATGACGCTGACATTTATTTGCTTATCTATCTTCTTCTCATATAATCCACAAAAGATAGGATTCTTGATTTTCATCGTTACCTTCGAACAACCAAGTGGAAGTTTACTTCCTTTTATTTCTTGGATATCTTCCATTGCAAATCGAAAATTCAATACACTATGTCCTCTACTTCCGTAAGTATAGTATTTTAAAGAGTTGTTTTTATCAATTTCTAATTTCACTGCATTCAGATAGAAATAACAAACTAATAAACAAAGAAGTAGTGGTATACAAACAAGCGCAATAACAATAATCATCCTGCCTGATTCATCCGTTCCTTCATGAATCAAATTTTTTAATATCCACGTCACAATCGAAGAGAACGATATAATCGTCACAAAGGCTATCCAATTTAGTATCGTCTTATGTGGATATGTCAAAATCAGTTTTGGTTCATCTTGCATAGTATCTGTTTTCATAATTTACTCTGATTTTAATTCAAAGAGAATATCACGAAGTTCAGCTGCTCTTTCAAAGTTTAGACTTGCGGCTGCTTCACGCATTTCAACTTCCATATCTGCGATAAGTTTTGCCTTATCTTTCTGAGATAGTTTCGCTTTCTTCTGCATGTATTTCGCAGCCATTTCTTTGGTCTCTTTGCCACGAATCGCTTCTTCAACATTCTTCTTAACAGTTGTAGGAATGATGCCATGTTCTGCGTTATACGCTTCTTGAATCTTACGACGACGCTCTGTTTCATTGATTGCGTAATGCATGGAATCTGTCATGACATCTGCGTACATGTATACTTCACCATTCGCATTACGGGCAGCACGTCCTATCGTCTGTATTAAGGAACGGTGACTACGTAAGAAACCTTCCTTGTCAGCATCTAAGATACATACCAAGGATACTTCAGGAATATCCAAACCTTCACGCAACAAGTTAATACCGACAATCGCATCAACCTTTCCTAAACGTAAATCACGAATGACTTCCGTACGCTCTAACGTCTTTGTCTCGTGATGTAAATGCGCAATCTTATAACCACGTTCTTTCAGATACGCAGTAAGATCTTCTGCCATACGCACAGTTAATGTTGTAATTAACACACGTTCATTGCGTTTGAGTCGAGCATCAAGCGCTTCACAGATATCATCAATCTGTCCCTTGGTTGGCTTGACTGTAATCTTTGGATCGAGTAATCCCGTAGGACGAATGATCTGTTCTGTCACACGATGATCCACCGCTTCTAATTCAAAGTCACCAGGTGTTGCAGAACAATATACAACCTGATTCATCATCGAAAGGAATTCATCAAATTTCATCGGACGATTTTCTAGTGCTGATGGTAAACGGAAACCATACTCCACTAAGACTTCCTTACGTTGACGATCACCATTGTACATACCTCTTACCTGCGGTAAGGATACATGTGATTCATCCACAAACAACAAGAAATCCTTTGGGAAGTAATCAAAGAGATTCCATGGACGCTGTCCTACTTTTCTTCCATCAATATGCATGGAATAGTTTTCAATACCAGAACAGTATCCATTTTCTCTTAATGCCTCTAAATCAAAGCGCGTACGCTGTTCTAAGCGTTCTGCTTCGAGTGGTTTGCCCTTCTTACGGAAATACTCTAGACGATCTTCTAGTTCTGCTTCAATCGCATCACATGCCCGTAACATCGTCTCCTTAGAGCGAGCATAACCACTCGCTGGGAAGATGTTATAACACTGGTATGCATTCATGGTTTTTCCTGTTAAAGGATTGATCTCTGTAATACGTTCAATCTCTTCACCAAACATCTCAATACGAATATTGAATTCATTTGTATACGATGGTGTTAAATCAATAATGTCTCCACGTACACGGATTGTACCTCTTGTTTGGTCAACGTCGTTACGTGAGTACTGTAGTTCAATCAAACGACGCATCAAATCATTACGGTCAATGCTTTCTCCTACACGTATTGTATAGAACATGTTCTTATACTCAACAGGATCACTAGCCGCATAGATACATGCGACAGATGCGACAACGATTGTATCTCTTCTTTCCAAAAGAGAATTCAAAGTAGACTCACGGAACATATCTAATTCTTCATTGATCGCAGCTGTCTTTTCAATATACATATCACTCTTAGGCATATATGCCTCAGGTTGATAATAATCGAAGTTTGATACAAAGAACTCTACACGATTATGTGGGAACAATTCTTTAAACTCAGAATATAACTGTCCTGCTAATGTCTTATTGTGTGAAAACACCAACGTTGGTCGATTCATCTGTGCAATGATATTCGCCATGGTAAATGTCTTACCAGTACCAGTAGCACCCTCTAGAACCTGTTCCTTCTTACCTGCATGCAAGCCTTCCACAAGCTCCGCTATCGCCTTCGGTTGGTCTCCCGTCGGCTTAAATGGTGATACAAGTTCAAACTTACGATCATCCATTTAAAACTTCCTGTGCTTTCTGTAGTTGAACATCATGTGTCTTTGTTGTATTCCAATCTAGCACCACAGCACTATAGAGCGTACTAAATGTTTCTTTATCTAATACACCATCTGCTGTAATCCCTTTGTCTGTCTCAAACTGACGTAATGCCTCTTCTGTTTGAGAAGAGAAATAGCCGTCGGTACGACCAACGTTATACCCTAGATAATCCAAACATAGTTGGGCGAATTTAACCGGTTCACCAACACTATCATAAGCGTAACGATCCGTATCATTCATCTTTGGTAAAGAAGTATACATCACTTCATGTAACTTTACTTCTACATCTGGTGTAATACCAACACCATTAACCCAAACATCGTTCGGGGAAGTCCATTTTGAAGTTGTATATTTAAGTGCGGAACCATCTTTGAATACACGTGATACCTGTACTGTACCCTTACCATAGGTCGTTACACCAATTACTGTTACATCCTGATGTTGTTCCCTGAGTGCCATTGTGAGCACTTCAGATGCGCTCGCTGTATTCTTATTTACTAAGATGGCAATTTTCTTAATATTGTCATACATACCATCTGTTGTACGGATTTCTTCTGTCGTACCATCCGCATACACTTGCTTCATCGCAAGCGTATCCTTTGGCAAGAAATATGACGCAATACCTTGTAATGCGGTTAGATATCCACCACCGTTATCACGTAAGTCAATCACGATATTTGATACATTCGCATTCTTAAAATCATCTAGATATGTCTTAACTTCATTGGTTGTATTTTCACCAAACTGATAAATCTGTAAGTAACCTGTATTATCACTTAGAATCTCACCAAATGCAGTTGCACTAACAGCTGCACGAGTAATTGTTATCTCAAGAGGTTGTTCCTGACGGATGAATTCAATCGTTACATCCGTACCGCTATCACCCTGTACTAGATTCTTGATTTCCTCTGTCGTCTTACCTGTGAGTGATTCACCATTGACCTTATTCATGATATCTCCAGCTTTTACACCTGCTTTATCCGCTGGTGAATTACGGAAGACACGCTCGATAATGTTGATTCCATTGGCCTGTAAGAACTGTACACCAATTCCTACATAATTACGGTTGATAGAATCTGTAAACTGCTTCATCTCATCAGCCGTCATATATTCTGTATGCTTATCAACATCATTGGTTGTAATACCCTTTAAAGCCTGGTCCGTTAATTTTGTATCAATATTTTCTACTTGATCTGCAAAAAACCAATCATTCTCCATCACCTGTAGAACACCATTGATTTTCTCATCAGAATTCAAAGGAAGATTATTCACCACATTCTTACGCGCAGGTGCGAGTGAAGATAATGGCAGTACTGAGCCAAGCAACCAACCACCTACTAAGGCAACAACCACAAACGCTACCATAAGGATGCGTAGACGTTTTACTTTCTTCTGTTCTTGTTTTAAAGCCACTTCTTCTGGCCACAAATGACGACGGAAAGGAATACTGTATACTTTTTCATCGTTCTGTAATTCTTCTTTGTTTTCGTCCATTTTACTGCCTCTATCTTTCTAAAAAGAGTCTCTATGAAAGAAGAGACTCCTTGATACTATTTTTAATAACCAAATACTTCTTCAGGTTGGATACGGCATGGAGCACCGACGCCGCTATCACTACAACGTCTTCCATATCGACCGTATCTTCCATTAGCCCAACCTGCGCCAAAGCTGACATCACCATTCCAGTTCGCAGCATAGTACGCAAATCCAGACGCATCTCCTAAGTAGAAGATTTCCACGTGACAGTGTGGTCCAGTCGTATTACCAGAGGAGCCTACCTGTCCAATCACATCACCTGCATTTACAATCGTACCAGTCGCAGCTGGTGTATTTAATGTCATGTGGAAGTAATCCACACCATACAAACTACCGTTGACTGTTACAAGCTGTATAACCTGATTCCCTGCGTAAGAAACACCACCAAATTGATATCCACAACTATCACCTAGATACCCAACTGTCGGACAGCCATTGACGCCTCTTAGCACAACACCATTGGCAACTGCACGAATTGTCGTACCATAACCAGCCGCAAAGTCATATCCCAAGTGAACACCACCATCTGGGTAAGACCAAGTACCAGCACTACGCCAACCACCATCTACTGGGTAAGTCCAACCATTTGTACTAGGAATCGCTTCAATTTGAGCAGTGATACCTGCCATTAACGCATTGTTTTGTGCAATATCAGAGTTCTTTGTCTCGATAGAACCATGAAGTGCAGCTGCAGTCTTTTGCGCTGCTTCTTGGGCAATCTGAACATAAGTCTGTAAAGTAATTAGTTCCTTTTGTTGGTCTTGTTTTTCCTTCTTTTGAATCTCTAGTTCATTTTTCGCAACAACAAGCTCTTCTTTTTGTTTGTTTAACGTTGCGATAATCTGAACAAGTTCATTCAAAGTCTTCTTATCGTATTGAGAAATTGTACTTAAACCATTCGCAATACGAATAAAGTCTGTGAAGTTATTCGCACCCATCAAAATATCAATATATTGATTTGTACGCATAGTAGGTTGATTCAACACCATACGTGTCTTTACTTTATCTTGTAGTTTATCTGCAGTCTTTTGATTTTGATCAATCTCTGCCTGCTTGTGGTCAATTTCTTTCTGCTTTGCGTCAATTTCTGCTTCTTTCTGCGTGATTTCAGTTTGCTTTGTATCAATCTGAGTCTGATATTCCGAAATCTTCGCTGCATATTTCGAGATATTGGCTTCCATATCAGCCTTTTGAGCCTTCCAAGCCGCAATCTGTTGACTCATCTCTGCATTCTGAGACTCTAAGTAAGCCTTATATGCCTCACATGCACTAGCATCATCTTTGCCATAGTTTGTACAACGATTCAACCAATATTCAGAGTTGGAATAATCTTCATCCGCAATAACAGTACTCGATTGATTTCCAACCATAATTACTGCCATCAATAGGCATAGACATATCTTCGTTAGTTTTTTCATCGCTTATCCCTCAAATACTTCGTTACAGAGAGCCAACTTCCGAAAAGACCAACCAAAATACCAACTAATAATAAGATACCTGAAACATAGTACAAGAATGGAAATGCCTTCTCTAAACGGAACATATTAGAGATTAGCACACCAGAAGTCTTTTCGAAGATCACGATGTATCCCCAAATCGTTAGACCAATCGGAATGATTGCGCGGAGAATTCCCGTAATAATACCCTCCCAAAGGAAAGGAGCACGGATAAATCCATTAGTCGCACCTACATGTTTCATGATCGTAATTTCATCCTTACGAGCATAAATGGTAAGTTTGATTGTATTTTGAATTAAAAAGATTGCAAGTAGAGTTAAGGCAGCTACTAAGATGCCACCAAAACGACGAATAGATGACATCGCATCAACCATATTCAAAGTACTTTGACCACCATAGTTGACACTATCAACACCACTAATC
>JABZLU010000069.1:0-5418 GCA_015256605.1 Solobacterium sp. | reverse complement strand
GTATTGTTTCTCTTACAACATACTTTGTTATCAATGTAAAAGAAAGTCTACGTCGTAATGAATTTTCGGTTGGTATCATGGCGATATTCGCCGGTCTTATCATTATCTTTAAACAACAGATTTTACTGGATATTATTCCAATTCTACTTGGACTTGTTATCATAGCGGATGGTTTTGGTAAGCTACAGAATGCAGTCGTTGCGAAACGTATTGGTTCATCTCAATACGCAACGTACATTGTATTAGCAGCTGTATCTATCGTACTTGGCTTTGTAGTCATGTTCTTCTTAACAGGTGTTGAACTACAGAAGATTTTGTTTGTTGTGATTGGTGTTAGTTTGGTTTATTGTGGTGTTTCGGATATTTTCGTAGTCTTATTTATCGCAGATAAATTCCATAAGTTCTTAAAGAGTTTTGAAGCAAACGGAAAGATTATCGATGCGGAAGTGGAAGAAGAAAGAGAAGAAACTACAGAAGAAACAGAAAAAGAAAATACGGAAGAAGAGAAGTCGGAATAGCATGACTTCTCATTTTCGATACAATCACTTAAAATAGATACATGGAGGAAGTATTTTAATGTTTAATGACTGGTTTAAAATTGGTCCTGTGACTGTACATGGATATGGATTCATGATTGCAGTTGGTATCTTGTTTGCGTTTTGGTTATCAGAACGTCTAGCAAAGAAACAAGGACTAGAATATGAAAAGATTGATGGAATGATTTTCTTTATCATCATCTTTGGATTTATTGGAGCGAAGTTGCTCTATATCTTTACCGTATGGGATTCATTCATACAGAATCCTGTAGTAATTTTGAGTAATGAAGGATTTGTAGTCTATGGTGGAATCATCGCTGGTATTATTGCGGCGTGGTTCTACTGTAAGTGGAAGAAGTGGGACTTCATGAAGTACGCAAATGTACTCATGCCTGCTGTTTCACTGGGACAAGGTTTTGGACGTATTGGATGTTTCTTTGCTGGATGTTGTTATGGTATTCGAACAACAGCTTGGTATGGTGTAGAATTCCCGGCAGAATCTTTAGGCCCTGGTGCTGGTATCAAGGTTATTCCTACAGAGTTAATTTCTTCTGCAGGTAACTTCTTAATCTTTGCTTTCTTACTAAGAAACTTATTAACGGGCAAGCACCCTGAAGATACAGCAGCGTGGTATTTAGTTCTATATGGATTGGGTAGATTCTTAGTAGAGTTCTTACGTGGTGATTTAATTCGTGGACAGATTTGGATTTTCTCCACATCACAGTTTATTTCTATCTTTGTATTCTTAGCAGGAGCGTTCTTGCTATGGTATAGACAAAATCATTCAGATTTGAAAAAGGAGGTAGCCGCATGAGAATCGGTATTGCAAATGACCACGCATCCGTAGAGATGAAGAAAGAGCTTGTTGCGTATCTTGAATCACAAGGACATGAAGTTGTTAACTACGGTACAGATTTATCAGAAAGTACAGATTATCCTATCTGGGGTGAAAAGGTATCAATGGCTGTTGTGAATGGTGAAGTAGAACGCGGTATCGCAATCTGTGGAACTGGTGTTGGAATTGGTATTGCATGTAATAAAGTGAAGGGCATTCGTGCATGTATCTGCTCTGAACCATATAGTGCTAGATATTCAAGATTACATAACAATGCAAATATCATTGCGTTTGGTTCAAGAGTGATTGGAATCGAAACAGCGAAGATGCTTGTAGATGAATTCATGAATACTGAATTTGAAGGTGGTCGCCATGAACGCAGAGTAAACATGGTAATGGACATCGAAGCGAGAAACTTTTAACCGGTGAATACCGGTTTTTTTCTTTTGGCAAAAAGAAAAACCTTCACGAATGTGAAGGCTATTGTACTACTGGTAATTCAAAGTCTTCTTTCTTTTCAAGAATCTCCATGAATTCTTCACCAGTAATTGTTTCTTTTTGATATAAGAACTGTGCAATGCGATCAAGGTCTGCTTTATGTTCCGTTAATAGTTGTTTTGCTTTGTCGTGTTGTTGTTTAACGAGTGTTACAACCTTTTGATCGATTGTTGAAGCTGTGCCATCTGAACATGCAAGTGACGCATCACCACCAAGGTACTTGTTATTTACAGTCTCCATCGCGACCATATCGAATTCTTCACTCATACCGTAACGTGTAATCATGGCACGAGCAATCTTCGTTGCCTGTTCGATATCGTTAGAAGCACCTGTAGTAACTTGACCAAATTCAACTTCTTCTGCTGCACGACCACCTGTAAGTGTGGCAATACGGTTTTCTAATTCGGTCTTTGTATAGAGTGGGTGATTACCTTCTTCAACCTGCATTGTATAGCCTAGAGCACCACTTGTACGTGGGATGATTGTAATCTTCTGTACAGGTGCACTATGTGTTTGTAGTGCCGCAACTAATGCATGTCCAACTTCGTGATATGCAACAACTAGTTTTTCTTTATCCGTTAGAATTGCATTCTTCTTTTGGTATCCTGCAATAACGACTTCAATACTTTCTTCTAAGTCTTTCTGACTAACTGCATTTCTCTTTTCACGTACAGCACGTAAAGCAGCTTCGTTGATGATATTTGCAAGCTCTGCACCAGAGGCACCAGAAGCCATGCGCGCAACGACATTATAATCAATGCCTGGCTCTGTCTTAACTTTCTTTGCGTGTACCTTTAAGATATCTTCACGACCTTGAAGGTCAGGTAACTCAACTGGAACACGACGGTCAAATCTTCCTGGACGTAGTAGAGCAGGGTCTAGATTTTCAGGACGGTTTGTAGCTGCTAAAACGACAATACCATTATTGCCTTCAAATCCATCCATCTCTGTAAGCAACTGATTTAATGTCTGTTCACGCTCATCATTACCACCGAAGTTACCTGCATTACGCTTGCCACCAATTGCATCGATTTCATCGATGAATACAATACATGGTGCTTTTTCTTTTGCGTCTTTAAATAAACTACGAACTTTAGAAGCACCCATACCTACAAACATCTCTACAAACTCTGAACCAGAGATAGAGAAGAATGGTACGTTTGATTCACCTGCGACTGCCTTTGCAAGCATGGTCTTACCTGTTCCTGGAGGACCAACTAAGAGAATACCCTTTGGCATAGTCGCACCAATGGATTTAAACTGATTTGGATCATGTAGATAGTTTACAATTTCCTGCAGATTCTCTTTGGCTTCATCCTCACCAGCTACATCGTGGAAACGAATCGTTGTCTTATCCTTATCGTAAACACGTGCATTTGATTTGCCTAGGTTGAACATTCCACCAAGACCTCCACCTCCAAGTGGAGAATCTTTTCCACCACCTTGCATCGTACGGTTAACATAGCGCATTAACATTACTGCAATGATGATTGGAAGAATCCAACCAAAGAAGATGTTCATAAATAGAGAACCCTGTTGTACACGTGTACCAGAGAACTTCACGTCATGACTTTCGAGACGATCGACTAAATCAGGGTCATTTATTTTTACAGTAGAATATACTGTATCGCCATCTTTGAGCTTGTATGTAATCTGAGAAGACTCAATCGTCACCTCATCAATTTTGTCATCGGTGGTTTGTTGAATAAATGTACTATATGGAACTTCTTCAATTTGCGCCTGCTGAAGTACAGGTCGTAAAACCAAGTTGAGTAATACTAATACAATTGCAACAAATGCGTAGTAGTACACAAGAGGTTTTTTCTTCTTGTTATCATTCATATATAAAACTCCTTTCGGATAAAAAGATTTTAGCACATTCATTAATAGAGTGCTAACAAAATACTATGTGATTTCGTGTGAAAAAATGATGTAGCATGTAAGAGATGAATAAAAATTTCTTATAATAGAGGAAAATAAGGAACGAGAAACTATTAAAAATTTTGATACAGTATTCTTTCTAGATTAGTATGTGATGTTTTGAATATAATTAGAATTAGAAAAGTTTTCCATCCAGAGGAACTAGAACAGATTTCCAAAGAATATGTACTTAAGCCAAGAATTTGTAGTTAAAAGAAAGTAGTAGAAAATCTTTTATGGAAGGGTGATTGTATGAAAATAGATGCTAGAGAAATTAAAAAAAGAACATATGATTATTATTCTTGCTTTTGTGGAGTAGGTGTAAGTAATTTTAAACATGGTATACAGTTTGTCTGTACTGATGAAAGAAGCCGTATATTAAAAGGATTTGGATGTAAATATTCGATATATATCTTATGTAAAGAGGATGCTTGTATTGTATCTTATTCACCTAAATATCAGTCTTATTTTGATGAACTTACACAGCTAACGGATGTAAAGGAATTGATTGCCACAATCAACCAGTCTTATTCTTTGAAAGCATATCAATTAATGGAGTTTGTAGAAGAGTGTGTTTTTGATTATAAAGATGCAAGAATGCTAAAAAGAGATGATTATCCACTGTTTGAGACTTTTTTCAAAAAAGCATATCCATCAGTTTCTGAAATAGGTTGGCTCAAAGCCTATTTTGAAGGAAAAGTGGATAAAGGCTTTTTCTTTGGATATATCATTGATGATGAACTTGTAGCGTTATGTGATGCGCCAGATATGCCATATATGGAGGGGAATATTCAGCATACAGGAATAGTAACTTTACCCGAGTATAGAAGAAAAGGCTATGCAAAATTATGTGCAGCACTAGCAACACATCACCATATTCAATCAGGTATTGTTCCTCAATGGGAATGTGCTTTAGATAACATTGCATCGATTCAAGTAGCAAAATCAATCGGTTATAAAGAATTTGCCCAAGCATTTATCTTTGAGGAATCGTAAATTAAAAAAACTATATAAATGAAGGAGAAAGGAAATGAAAGTTTATCATTCTAGTATACTGCCACTAAACATGCAAGAATGGTGATAGTACGTATATGTGGTTAAATATTTAAAAATTATGATTATTAAGTTTAGAAAGTAGGATAAAATATTTAATATGAAGATTAATCCATTGATTTTAGGTAATATAGGAAAATTAGTAGGTTAATTCTAAGGGGTGATACCATGAAAGTAACATATCTAGATCACAGTGGTATTTTAGTAGAAATCAAAGATCGCTACTGTATCTTTGATTACTACAAGGGAGAGCTACCACCTCTCGATAAGGAGAAGGATGTAATTATATTTTGTAGTCACTCTCACAATGATCACTATAATCCGTTGATATTTGATCTTCTCAATCAGAGGGGGATACGTTATCAAGCTATACTAGCAAACGACATCAGTGATGAAAATAGATTATCGAAGATTAAGCATAGCTTTGTTAAACCTGATGAGTGCTATAAGTTTGATGGTGGAATTCAAGTTGAGACTCTACTTTCAAACGATAGTGGTGTCGCATTTATTGTGAGTACTGATGAAGGAATGATTTACCATGGTGGCGATTTAAACGATTGGTATTGGGAAGGTGAA
>JABZLU010000068.1:0-5496 GCA_015256605.1 Solobacterium sp. | reverse complement strand
CCTCTTGATGAATCACCGTCTCACCAGAAATATAGTAAGAACCCTGACTTCCCACTGTCAAAATAATTTCTTTATTTGGATAAGCCTTTTGTAAACCTACAATCACATCTTCTACCTGATCAGAAGAAACATTCGCCAGCCCCTTGCCCTCAACTTCATTCACCACAAAGATATCCACCAACTCTAAAGGATAACCAAAAATCTTTTCATCCATCGGTGCAGTATTGAAGGCAATACGTAAACCCTTCTCATGTGCCTTTGTGATTAAGTATGTTAAAGAAGATATTTCATTTTGAATCAGTAATAAATCTCCCTTTTCAAAATGTGTTAATACTTCGTCAATCTGAGCCTCATCAATCAACTGATTCGCACCGCCATAGAGAATAATACAATTTTCACTATGACTTACCTGAATAATCGCATGTCCAGTCGCAGTTTCTTCATCCTTTTTTAGGTAATCTACCTTAACACCATATTCTTGTAAGTAATCGATAAATGGTTGTCCATCAAAACCAACACGTCCAGCATGATATACATCCAAGCCTGATTTTGCTAATGCGATGGATTGGTTTAAACCCTTCCCTCCAAAACCTCTACTATAGGACAAAGAAGATGTCGTCTCCTTTGGCATAACAAAATGATCCATCTGATATACATAATCAAAATTCAATGATCCAAAACTTAAAACTTTCATATGTAACCTCTCTTCTTGTAAATCTTATAAATTTAATATGACATACTTCTAAGATTTATCCAAATAAAATCTCCAGCAAATATTCCTATCTGTATAAATTTTTTCAAAAACCAGATAATATTTCTGTTCATTTCGTGCTGAATCGTATAGATTATTAGTATGAATATGCAAAACAAGCACTATAAAGCAGTCATGGATGAAGTAGAACGCTTAGAAAAAACAGGAAGATATAGTTTGGTAAAGAACTTTATTCAGCACGGAAAAACTACTGTATATGCACATTGTATCGACGTCGCACTTACAGCTTGTGAGTTAGCTGAAACTCACAATTTTGATGTAAACTATTCCGCTATGATTACAGGTGCTTTATTACATGATTATTTCTTGTATGATTGGCATATTCCACAGAAACACTTCGGATTACATGGATTTACTCATCCGTATACTGCAGCCAACAATGCTAAGGATGATTATCATATCGGTCCTATCGAGGAAGATATTATTATTCATCACATGTTTCCACTGACGATGTACCCACCACAATCTAAAGAAGCTTGGGTTGTATGTTGGGCTGATAAGCTATGTGCAGCACGCGAAACAGTCACAAATCGTCTCGTATTCTTAAAAAAAGCCTTTCAGCGCTAGGCTTTACAAAAATTCATCAAAAAAGTAAAAAACATCTTGCAATGGAAAAATGACCATGGTAATATAGTAAAGCGCTGAACGGTTAGTCAGTATGCACTTGGCAATAGTTGAGGAAATACTCAAGAGGCCGAAGAGGTGCCCCTGCTAAGGGCATAGGTCGGGAAACCGGCGCGAGGGTTCAAATCCCTCTTTCCTCGCCATACATTGGTCCCGTGGAGTAGTGGTTTATCTCGTCTCCCTGTCACGGAGAAGATCGCGAGTTCGAATCTCGTCGGGACCGCCATTACGCGAGTGTAGTTCAATGGTAGAACGCCACCTTGCCAAGGTGGACACGGCGGTTCAATTCCGCTCACTCGCTCCATAACAAATAAAACCGCTATTTAAGCGGTTTTTCTTATGTTCCGGTCAACTTTTGGTCAACTTTTATTTATTTTTTGCTTGGTCAATAGCATCTTGCATCGCATTTCTGATTACGTCTGCTTGAGTTACGCCAAGTTTTTGACATGCTTCACGGAACGCTAAAACAAATTCATTTTTGTATGTGGCAGATACTCTCATCATGTTTTCTGCTCGCCACTTTGCATTATATTCTTTCTGATTAAAATCGCCGTTACTTGTTTTTGGCATATTATTGATCCTTTCTATTTCTGAGAAGCAAAACCGTTACAACACTTGCAGTAAAAATAGCAACTATGATATAAATAGGCATACTTGATATTTAATGAAAAACAAATATAATTTAATAAAGGAGAGGGGCTTTCGCCCCTGGCTGGTATCACCTGGTAATCCACCAAGTAATGAGTCCAGCAATAACTCCTGATACGACACCGACGAGGAAATCGCGTGCGAGGCGTTTCATCTCATCGGTTTTTATTTTTTTAAGATCTACTTCAGATACTATATAATTAATTCAGAGGAAATTATGGAGTTCGATATCTTTTATTATGAAAATGATATATCAACAATTAAGAATAACCCAAGGATCATTCTAAGCGACCCTTCTGTTTTGCATGTACTTTCAGATATCATTAATCAAACCCCAAATAGTATTGATATCAATCAATACTCAAAGAATGAAATCACAAACAGTTTATTAATGATTGATGCAATTAAACTTTGCAATAATAAACTGTCTTTAAACATTCCTATTTTTATCGAGAGGGATTTACCTATATTAAAGAAATATATTTCACTTGCCAGCAACAAAATTTACCATTCAATAATGCAGCAGACTGATAATTTGATTAAAACCATCCATCAAATCCAAAATGGTTTCTCGGACCAAGTTAATCTCTATCACATGTTATGTGGATATGTTTTTGATTGAACAATATTTGATGAACTTGCAAGATATAACTTAATTACAACTCACAAGATTCATCCAGACCATTCAGATTATCTCATCATTATGTATGAGAAGAGTAATTCTTTAAACACATATAGTAATAAACTATTATGCTCGTATAATCGCCTTAAAACACATTACGGAGTATTTAGTTCTTTTGGCGATTGTGATGGAAACCGAAATGATTTCTATCGTCAATTCATGTTACAGAATATTCATCAGTCGGATAAAATCATCAAATACTCACCTGACGAATTGAGCTTAGCATTTTATTCCTTAATTTTCGGAAATAAGATATCGGAAAATTTTATTTCAATCTTCAATCAAATGGGCTATACAAAAAACGGAATAATAAATATTCCAGTTTATTACTCTGATGATTTTAAAGTCGGTGATGAAATTTCCAAAATTGTTATTGATGCATGTTCGCAAATCCTAATTGAATGCCTTAACCTATTAAGCAGAGAACAAAACTTATTATCAATTCAACACAATGTAGATATTCGTGATATCACAAATGAAATTTATCATTTGATTTTCGGTACAGTAAATGAATTGTTAGTTCAACATAATATCGTTGCACAACCAGAGTACCATCCAAATGAAGGTAGATACTTAAAATCCTATGAAATATAGTTTATAGGATTTTTCATTTTTGTCGCATCAGCCTTTTTCATTGTGTTCACTATATGAAATTTTCATATTTGTTACAAAAATAATTGTTTCATAACTTGTTTTAACGCATAATCAATATCGTAGGGGAGATTGAACTATGTTTACAAAACTTACTAAGGCTGAAAAAGACTGGATCTTATATGATGTCGGTAACTCTGCCTTCATACTATTGGTATCAACAGTTATGCCGCTATACTTTAATAGTTTAGCGGAGAAAGATGGATTATCATCCGTTAGTTATCTAGCATATTGGGGATATGCCGCATCGGCCGCAACACTATGTGTCGCCTTCTTAGGACCAGTGATTGGTACAATTACAGATTTCAAAGGGTTTAAGAAACCTATCTTCTTCGCATCTGTACTAGTCGGATCACTTCTATGCTTTATGATGGGATTTATCTCACATTGGTTAATGTTCCTAATATTCTTCATTCTCGCAAAGGCCGTATATTCTTCCAGTATCATCTTCTATGATTCTATGTTAGGAGATATCACTACGGAAGAACGCCTCGATAGTGTGTCCTCCTTAGGATATGCATGGGGATATATCGGATCCTGTATTCCATTTGTATTATCACTTGCCGTAATTTTAGGTGGCAAAAAGATTGGAATCTCAGGAAGTCTAGCAATGACAATTGCCTTTACAATCACAGCTATTTGGTGGTTTGTATTCTCATTACCTTTATTAAAGACATATAAACAAACCCATTATATTGAAAATACGAAGAATGCTATTGCAGAGAGTTTTAAACGCTTAGGAAATACACTCAAGAATGCAACCAAGCACAAGAAAATCTTCTTATTCTTAATCTCATTCTTCTTCTATATTGACGGTGTTTATACAATTATTGATTTAGCGACTGCGTACGGAACAGCGTTAGGCTTAGGTAGCACAAGTTTATTACTTGCATTACTACTAACACAGATTGTTGCCTTCCCTGCTGCTCTTACATTTGGTCGATTAGCACAGAAATTTGATACAACACGATTAATTCTACTTTGTATCTTTGCATATCTTGGTATCGCAATCTTTGCAATCTTCTTAGATACACAAGTTGAATTCTGGATTCTTGCAGTATGTGTAGGTCTATTCCAGGGTGGTATTCAAGCTCTATCACGTTCCTATTTCACCAAGATTATTCCAGCAGAACAGTCTGGTGAATACTTTGGATTGATGGATATCTGTGGTAAGGGTGCAGCTTTCTTAGGTACAGCATCTGTTTCGCTTGTATCACAGTTAACTGGTTCAATTAGTGCTGGTGTTGGTAGTATCGCATTCTTCTTTATATTAGGTATCTTCTTCTTTATCAAAACAATTAAGACAAACTAAAAGCCCACGTGAGTGGACTTTTTTCATCAGTGACTAAATGCGTCAGGTAAATCATTTTCCAATAGAATTGTATCGGAAGGTAATGCATGTCGATAGATATGGGCAAACGCTTCTTTGACTGTCTTTACAACGATAACACGGTTCATATCAAACCCAACTTCTTTTAGTCCTTCATAAATAGGCTTTGTTTGAATTTCACCAACAAGGATAACCTCATCTGCTTTACCCTTCATCTTACGACCAAATTCTTTATTTGCGTCATCTTGAATTGCACCAAGATCAATCATACCTGGTGTTACAACATAACGTGTATTTGGCATCATTGATAGTACTTCGAGTGCCATTGCAGATCCTACTGGGTTAGAGTTAAACGCATCATCAATGAAGCGATAACCATTGATTGTCTTAAGTTCTAAGCGGTGTTCTACTTGTTTCATTGTCTTAGCTGCGCGCTGAATCGTTGACCATGGCACATTGAGATGTCTTGCGACACAGATTGCGGATAGAATATTGAGAATATTTAATTCACCAAGAAGCTTTGTTTCGATACGTACACGTTCATCACGATGAACAACCGTAAAAGATGAACCCATACGTGTGTATGTAATATCATCTGCGTAATAATCTACATCTCTGCTCTTTACCCCATAACTAACTGTCTTAACTGGATTCTTTAAGCGATAGTTGCGGATAAAGTCGTTATCATAGTTCAGAACTCCAAGACCATTCTTTGGTAACAGTTCCATCATTTGCATCTTTTCATTGATGATATTCTCTTGAGAGCCAAATGTTGCTAGATGTTGAGGT
>JABZLU010000067.1:0-5553 GCA_015256605.1 Solobacterium sp. | reverse complement strand
AACATCATTACGGCAACCGAAACGGATATCAGCCTCATCCTTAGCAGATAAGAATGGCATACTTAATTTAACGCCTGGTACGTTACAGCCCTTACGTGAACTGATAGGACCTGCAACTTCAACGCGACACTTTAATTCGTGACCATAATTTTCAAGTACAGTAAGCTTCATCTTACCATCATTGATCAAGATATAATTTCCCTGCTTTAAGTCATCGAATAACTCTGGGCATTGAATGTGGAAACGTTCATGTGTTCCTTCAATTTCTGCCTTTGTCAAATAAACGATTTCACCGATTTCGTAGTTTTCTACATCGTTCTTGAAAGTACCTAAACGAATTTCAGGACCCTTTGTGTCTAACGCAATCGCAAGGTTTACACCTGTCTTCGCACTTACAGAACGAACTAATTTAATTCTTTCTAAGTGCTCTTCGTGTGATCCATGGCTGAAGTTTAAACGAGCAATGTTCATACCTGCACCTACAAGTTCTGTAAGTGTCTTCTCATTTTCTGAAGCTGGACCAATCGTACATACTACCTTTGTTTTCTTAAATAAATGTTTGTTTTCCAAAGCAATCATCTCCTTCTTATACTAAACGATCAAATAATCGATATAGTTTCTTTCTACTCTTACGAGGTTTCTCTAGTGCTTCTTGAATTGGCATTGAACAAATTTCATTGTCGATAATACCAACACAATGACCGCCAACACCTTCCATCAATAAATCAATGGCTTTTTCACCCATTCTGCTAGAAAGCATACGGTCAACCGGAGTTGGGGAACCACCACGCTGAATGTGTCCCAAAATCGTTGCACGACCACTGAAGTTTGTATGTAATGAAACTTTCTTTGCTAAGCCATCTACATCACAAATCTTTTCAGAGATAATGACGATTGCGTGATTCTTCTTCACTGCATCTCCAAGATAGCGTAATTTCTCCAGAATCTCCGTTTCATCATAACCTGTTTCTGGTGTAATGACGATTTCTGCACCACACGCAATCGCTGTATATAGTGCAAGATCTCCACAGTGATTTCCCATTACTTCTACGATGGAACAGCGATGATGTGAACTTGATGTATCACGTAATTTATCCACGTTTTCTACACAAGTCTGTAAAGCTGTATCAAAACCGATTGTGAAATCAGTACCAGAGATATCGTTATCAATTGTACCAGGTAACCCAATACAATTAATCCCCTTATTTGTAAGTGCGAGTGCTCCACGATAGGAACCATCTCCGCCAATGACTACCAATGCATCAATGCCTGCTTTTCGCAAATTGGCAACACACTGATCTTGAACTTCTTCTTCTTTAAATTCAGGTAAGCGAGCTGATCCAAGTGTCGTACCGCCACGGTTTAAAATATCCGATACATCTGTACGTTCTAGTACTTGAAACTTCTCTTCTAGAAGTCCTCGATATCCATCACGAATACCAACAACTTCAATTCCATTACTAAGCGCAATTCTGGTTACGGCACGAATTGCGGAATTCATTCCTGGCGCATCACCACCTGATGTTAAAACGCCAATTTTTCTAACCATGTAAAGGCCTCCAAATCCTAATCATTTTATACCATTAAAGCGTATTATTAAAGCATTTTACAATGTTTTTCGCCTATCTTTTCCTGTAAGCGTTTTTATCTTTGCCATACTCGTAATTCTCTCTACGATACGAGCTGCTTTCAGTTCATCATCCTTGCCTTTTCCAACATAGCGGAAGTGTTCTTTGAGTGATTCAATATCACAGTTGGATGTAAACCAAGTTGGTAATCCTTCTGTATATCGCTTCTCTAATAGTGGTAACAATAATTGATCGCGATTCCATTCATTCACACTCTCTGCCCCGATATCATCTAAGACAAGAAACTTTGCACGCATCAAACGACCAAGTTCGATTTTATATTCCGAAGTCTTCATCGTTGCGATGGCTCTTGTACAGTATGTTGGATAATGCACAAAAGCTACTGTTTCATTTTTACGAGCATGATCATTTGTGGCACAAGCAGAAAGATATGTCTTTCCACTTCCCATCGTACCGTGTAGATAAAGTCCCTGATTATGAATACTAGCACTTCTACAAGCTTCCCAAACAAGTAAGTATTCTTCCATCTCTTTCAGTAAATTGATTTTATCAAAAGATACCGTGTACATATTAGATGGCATATCATTTACACTAAACTTCTCTAAATGTGCCGTCCTCTCCATATATGCACGTTGGAATTTACATGGCGTCTGTACGTTTTGTAGGATACCATTATCCTCTAAGTCATCATAGTATCCCTTTACTCTTTGCTTGCATTGATTTAAGCCTGTACAATGCAAGCATGGTTCAAAACTTTTTCTCCATGCATGAATCTTCCATGGAGATGTGTTCAGATATCTTTCATCGAGTTTATTTCTTTGAAATAACTCGACAACCACAGGATCTTTACGTAATTCATCTTGGAGCGATTTCGTTTCTTGTTTCTGCTGTTCTGTCATTGGAATTTCTTTGATATTTAGTGCTTCCATGAATTACTCTTCTCCCTTCTGTAGTTTTTGTAATCGTTCTAATAGTTCTTTAGATGCGACTGTACCTTCTGGTAGAGTACCTTCTTCTTGTTGGCGTATATATTCAGGCATACCAATCTTAACACTATGATTAACCTGCGGAGTTTGACGTATTGTCTTCTTGCGTTGTTGTAGAGCTTGTTGTTTGGTAGTAACACCATCTCTAGCCCACTCTGCCGCAACCATATCCACAAAATTACGATTCAAACGGTTCTGAGAGATCTTTAGGATATGTTCAATCATCACGTTGATCACTTCATTGCTGAAATGCATGTCGATTGCCAGATGTTCTAAGATACTCTTTTCTAACTGTGTAACCTTTGCACCACCTTGCTTTGCCTGTAAGAAAGATACAGGTGGCAAAGAATATGGGTCACTTCCTGGTTTTACATCAGATTCTGCACGTGATGCATATATCTTTAACTTTGCACTATCAAATGTCATCGTCTGTAAATTAATACAACGGTTGACTAAGATACGCATCTTATCTACAGATAAACCATAGATTGTCGCAAGTTTACCAATTAAACTTAAGTTTTCTTGCGTGCGTAGTTCAGCTGGGAATACTAGTGTACTTGTAGTCGCGATAAATTTCTCATAATCAAAGTTAATCGTTTGATCATCCATTGCGAATTGATAACGTGGCTGTAGTGCATCAAACTCAATATGACGGTCTAAAAGATCTTCTGGTAAGAACTTGACTGCCTTTGTGACTTCTTTATAGCCGCGTAAAGAAACATTATTTGCGTTTAAATGTGTCAACGTAGTAGTTGTCTCATCTTTTCCTACAGTACGTTCATAACGATTCATAAATACATTTGATTTTAAGAAATCTTTTGTATGAATCGGACTATTTAAAACATAGATGTATTGGTCGCATAACTCTGTCGTCTTTACATATGTTCGCATTAACATATACTCTTCTAGTTTTGTACATGCTTTATCAAATGCGTTAATATCCAAATCTACTAGCACTAGTAAGCGTTGATGTTTCTCAAAACCCTTTTGGGTTTTGCCTTCCGCAATGAGTGTTAAGTATAAAACTGTCGCATCTTTACCAATCAGTGGTTGGTATAACATCATCAATGAAAGTAAAGTTTCCTCAGAGATACCGTTACTAAAATCAATGCGATATGTACTAGTTGGCATTCTTTCCATTTCTGATGTCCTTTCTAAGTTCTCCTAACCATCGGTTGATCTGTGAATCCAATTCTTTTAGATCACCTTCGTTATAAATCACTTTGTCTGCCAAAGCAATCTGTTTTTCTGCAGGTATCTGCATCGATAGTCTTGCCTTCGCTTCTTCAAGTGTATAGTTTCTTTCTTCCATCATTCTTTGAATGGCAATATCTTCACTACAAGTCACAACCACTGTACGATCAAAGTATTGGTTCCAACCTGTTTCAAATAATAGTGGAATCTCTGCACAAATGATTGGTTGTTGCGAATTTGTTGTAAAGAATTTTTGCATTCCTTCTAATACAAAGGGATGCACGATTGCGTTTAGTTGTTCACGTTTACTATTATCTTGAAAGATAATCCCTGCAAGTTTCTTTGGGTCTATATCACCACCGACACCAATCACATCTTCACCAAATACTTCTTTAAGTTTTTTATAACAAACAGAACCTTGATACAAGGAACGCTTTGCGTATTGGTCTGCATTAAATACTGGTATTCCTCTTCTTCTAAATAGAATCGCAACAGTTGTTTTTCCTGCCGCAATCGTTCCTGTAATCGCAATCTTCATAAAACTCCTATTTCTGACAATGTGGACAATAATAACTTGACCGCCCACCGATATATTTTACGTGAATTTTCCCTTTACAACGAGGGCAAATTTTCTGCATATGCACTGTACACTCCGTTTGAAATCTACCAGTGACACCTAAGCTAGATGTATACGTTCTAATCGTTGTACCACCAGCCGCAATCGCAGCTTTCATGATTCGTCTTGTATGCACTACAAGATTTTCTTCATCCTTGCGAGTGATACGTGCACAAGACCTACCAGGTCTAAGGTTGCAAGCCGCAAGAATCTCATCTGCGTAGATATTTCCAATCCCTGCAACAAAACTTTGGTCTAATAATAAACTCTTTAGTGGTGTACGTTTCCCTTTCCGATATGCATGAATGTAGGATGCATTGAACGCTTCGTCAAAAGGTTCCGGTCCCAAGTCATGAAAATGGCTAAAATCTGTATCCAACGGAAGGATTTCCATACGTCCAAATTTACGTGTATCCATATAGCGTAACTCTTTACCGTTATCTAGATGGAATATCACATGCATATGACGGTTGGTTGGTTCTGTTGAATCTTGAATATAATATCTTCCTTCCATGCGTAGATGGCTCATGAGGATACAGTCATCTAAACCAAATAACAAGTATTTACCTCGACGCATGAATGTATTGAATGTCTGATTCTTTAGTTGTTGTTTGAACTGTTCAACATCATTTTCAATCATCTTTGGATAGCGTACATCTACATCCAAGATTTTTCTTCCTTGAATTTGATGTTCTAGTGTACGTAGGACAGTTTCTACTTCTGGTAATTCTGGCATATTACTTCGCCTCGTACCAATCGCTACCGATAGAACATTCGGCTGTCAAAGGTACCTGTAGGTGCATTGCATTGACCATGCCATCATTGATAAGCTTCTTCATGACATCTACTTCTTCCTTTGGTACATTAAAGATTAATTCATCGTGTACCTGTAGAATCATCTTACTCTTTACTTTCGCATCCTTCATCATCTGATCGATATGAATCATCGCAAGTTTGATAAGATCTGCAGCAGAGCCCTGAATCGGTGCGTTCATCGCTGCACGTTTACCGAATTCACGTGTTGCGTGATTCTTATCGTGAATCTCAGGAATCTCTCTGCGTCTACCACAAAGAGTTTCTACATATCCCTTCTCTTCACACTCTTTCACAATTTTATCCATATAAGTGCGAATCTTTGGATACGCTGCATAATAGCGTTCAATAAAAT
>JABZLU010000066.1:0-5610 GCA_015256605.1 Solobacterium sp. | reverse complement strand
GTAGATAAGAATACATGAGTAAAAATCATCTATTCTTTTTTAGCCGTCAAATTCAAAAAGAGAACTCTCATTTTATAACAAGAGTTCCCTTTCATTTCATCCAAAAGGTTTGGATGAAATCTTCAATTTTTTAAAATCCTTATATTTTTCAGCAAACTAAACTATTAAACTATCTAGTTATTTCACAGTAACAATATACTGATCATCGTTTGCGTCGACGTGAATTGTCTTACCACTAATATCTGGGTTTTCTAGAATCACCTTTGCAACTGCCGTCTCAATTTCACGTTGAATATGACGTTTCATTGGTCTAGCACCGTAAAGTGGATCGACACCACAAGCGATGATACGCTTCATTGCACTATCACTGACAGTAAGATTAATATCACGGTCTTTCAAACGATTGCGTAGCTGTGCTAAGAACTTCTCAGCAATCTGTTCTAATACATCATTACTCAATGCATTAAAGACGATGATTTCATCAACACGGTTGATAAACTCTGGTTTAAAGAACTTGTGTACTTCACTCATGTAGTGCTCTTCACGATGTTCTGGGTCATCATCGAAGGCGTATTGACTACCTAAGTTACTTGTCATAATGATAATTGTATTCGTGAAGTCTACTGTTACACCCTTAGAGTCCGTAATACGTCCATCATCCAAGATCTGTAATAGGATATTAAATACATCTGGATGTGCTTTTTCGATTTCATCTAATAGCACTATTGAGTATGGCGAACGACGTACTGCTTCTGTTAACTGTCCACCCTCTTCATATCCAACATATCCTGGAGGCGCACCAACAAGTCTAGATACGGAGAACTTCTCCATGTATTCAGACATATCGATGCGTACTATCTTAGATTCATCATCGAATAACTGTTGTGCTAATGCCTTGGCAACTTCTGTCTTACCAACACCTGTTGGGCCTAGGAACATAAAGGAACCTAACGGACGATTTTCGTCTTGAATATTTGCTTTAGAACGCATGATCGCATCTGATACAAGACGTAAAGCTTCTGGTTGTCCCATAACACGTTTTGCAAGTGCTTCTGGAAGATGTAGAATCTTCTGTCTTTCTGTACTCATCAAGCGTGATACTTCAATATGTGTCCATTGAGATACAATCTTCGCAATCATATCTTCATCGACAATCTGATGTACCATCGCATCTGATTTTTCAACATCTGCTTCGTTAATCTTCTTTTCTAGATTTGGAATCGTTTCGTATTTGAGCTTCGCAGCTGTTTCATAGTTGGCTGCGTTTTCTGCTTGTGTTAATGCAAGCTTAGCCTTCTCAAGTTCTTCTTTATAGTTCTTGATAGCATCTGCTTCGCTCTTTTCAGCTTGCCACTTAGAGAGTTTTGCAGTCTGCTCTTCCTTAAGATCTGCAAGTTCCTTACGAATTTCTTCAAGACGATCTTTGGCCTTAGGATCTGTTTCTTCTTTGAGGGAAGTTTCCTCAATCTGCAAGGTCATAATACGTCTAGAGAGTTCATCTAACTCTGCAGGCATGGAATCCATTTCTACACGAATCGTTGCACAAGCTTCATCGATTAAATCGATTGCCTTATCTGGCAAGAAACGATCTGTGATGTAACGATTAGATAGTGTTGCGGCTGCGATAATCGCTTCATCCTTGATACGTACACCATGGTGTGATTCAAAACGGTCTTTGAGTCCACGTAAGATACTGATGGTATCTTCAACTGATGGCTCTTGTACCATAATCTTTTGGAAACGACGTTCTAGAGCTCTATCCTTTTCAATGTACTTGCGATATTCATCGAATGTAGTCGCACCAATACACTTGAGTTCACCTCTTGCTAGCATTGGCTTTAATAGGTTTGCGGCATCCATGGAGCCTTCTGTCTTACCTGCACCAACAAGATTATGAATCTCATCAATGAATAAGATAATACCACCATCAGCCTGTTGTACCTGCTTGAGTACACCCTTTAAGCGTTCTTCAAATTCACCACGATATTTCGCACCAGCAATCAGTGCACCCATATCAAGTTCAATTAACTTCTTATCTTTGAGTCCAAGTGGTACATCCCCTTGCATAATACGCCATGCAAGACCTTCTACGATTGCGGTCTTACCTACACCAGGTTCACCAATGAGGACTGGATTATTTTTTGTCTTACGAGAGAGAATCTCGATAACTCTACGAATTTCTTCATCTCTTCCGATAACTGGATCAATCTTTCCGTCTTTTACTTCTTTGACTAAATCATGTCCATATTTGCTTAATGCATCGAGTTGGCTTTCATTGGTCTTTTCATCCATTGTCATCCCTCCTCTTCTTTCTTCTTCTGCATTTTCAATATCACTTGTTGTGATATGAAACTGTTGTTTAATTTGCTCGATAATTGTAGCTTTTGTATCAAACAAGCCAAGTAAGAATGTAACCGTACTCATGTAACTATCGTTTTGTTTCTGCATGCGTTTTAATGCATAGTTATATGCTTGCATGATATCATTCGATAGCTGTGGTTGTGTTGAACCACTGACTGTTGGAATTCTAGTTAATGCTTGTTCGATGAAACGTTTTAATTCTTCTTGACTGATATGTAACCTTTGCCAAATACCCTCTAAGCTATCGTCATTGACCATTGCATAGAGGATATGCTCAGGTTTTATATCAGGACTTTGTTTTTCTTGTGCAAGCTGTACTGCTTGCATGATGATATTTTGCAAGATTTCTGTCATCTGCTCAATGTTCATCCTAACACCTCCTTTGATAGGTGATGCCTGTTACTTACATGAATTTCTTCTTAAACTTTTCCCAGGCTGTTTCACCTTTGCTGGAATTTTGTAACTCTTGTAACTGTTCGTATAGTTCACGTTCTTTACGTGAGAGTGATTTTTCTAGTGTAACGCGTACCGTAACAATTTGGTCACCATCTCTACCACCGTGTAGATCTGCAGTACCCTTACCCTTTAGACGCATTCTTGTACCATCTTGAGTACCGGCTGGAATCTTCATCGTAACATCGCCATGGATCGTAGGAACATCTATACTAACACCCAATGTCGCATCAACTGCGCTGACTGGAATATCAAGGTAGATATCTTTTCCATCACGCTCAAAACTCTCGTGTGGTAATACATTGATCTCTAGGTATAAGTCGCCATTTGGCCCACCGTTATAGCCACGTTCACCCTTACCGGATACACGCAATTGCTGTCCTGTTTGGATACCTGCAGGAATCTTTACATCTACGCTAATGCGCTTCTTTTCGTAACCTGTGCCACCACATTTTGGACATACTTTACGAATCTTCTTACCTGTACCACGACAGTCAGGACATACACTCTGTGATTGGAATACTCCAAACGCTGTACGTTGTTGTGTCACAACACTACCAGAACCATGACAGGTTGGACAGGTTTCTACATCACTTGGAGAAGCTGCACCCGAACCATGACATTGGTCACATTGTTCTTCAACCGTTAAGTTGATGGTCTCAGTCTTACCGAAACATGCGTCCATAAATGAGATATTCATGCGCATGTAGCGGTCTTCACCCTTGCGTGGTCCATTACTGGAACGACGTGATCCAGTACTGAATCCACCCATACCTCCACCGAAGAATGAGGAGAAGATATCGTTGAGATCATCAAATCCACCAGCGTTAAAACCACCGCCAAAACCACCGAAGCCTCCACCTGCTTGAGAACCGTTCATTCCTGCAAAGCCAAACTGATCATAAGTCTGACGCTTTTGTGGATGACTTAATACTTCGTAAGCTTCATTGATTTCTTTAAACTTGGCTTCTGCATCTGCTTCTTTATTTACATCTGGGTGGTATTTTTTGGCTAACGAACGATAGGCTTTTTTAATTTCCGCATCGCTTGCTCCTTTGGATATTCCTAACACCTCATAATAATCTCTTTTTTCAGCCATATCTTTTAGCCCTTTCTTCTCTTAAAAGAATGCGGAAACAAGCCCCGCATTCCTTTCAAACTTTACTTCTTTTCTTGGAAGTCTGCGTCAACAACATCGTCGTTTGCGCTTGTTGAATTACCTGCAGTATCACCAGTAGCCTGCTGACCTGCTTGGCTTTGATACATTGCCTGAGCCATGTCATTCGCTGCCTTTTCAAGAGCATCTAACTTAGTCTTTAAGCTTTCTGTATCATTCTTATCGATAGCTTCTTGTAATTCATCACGTAACTTCTTCACTTCAGCCTTCTGTTCTTCTGTTACATTTGCATTTTCATTCTGCAATGTTTCATCAATCTGGTGAATGAAAGCTTCAGCACGATTCTTTGTCTCGATTTCTTCTTTACGCTTGTCATCTTCTGCCTTGTGAGCTTCAGCTTCCTTAACCATGCGGTCAATTTCATCTTCGCTTAGACCAGAAGAGTTTGTAATCGTAATAGATTGTTTCTTATTTGTTGCCTTATCAACAGCTGTAACGTGTACAATACCGTTTACGTCGATATCGAATGTTACTTCAATCTGTGGGACACCACGTCTTGCTGGGGCAATACCATCTAACTGGAAGTTACCAAGTGTCTTGTTATCCTGTGCCATTGGTCTTTCACCCTGTAATACATGGATATCTACAGCTGGTTGGTTATCTGCAGCTGTTGAGAAAATCTGTGACTTACTTGTTGGGATAGTTGTATTACGTGGGATAAGAACTGTCATAACACCACCCATTGTTTCAATACCTAATGAAAGTGGAGTAACGTCAAGTAATAATACGTCCTTAACATCACCAGCGATAACACCACCCTGAATAGCAGCACCTAAAGATACGCATTCATCTGGGTTAACAGACTTGTTAGGTTCCTTACCTAATTCATTCTTAATTGCTTCTTGAACAGCTGGAATACGTGTAGAACCACCTACAAGTAATACCTGATGAATATCATTTGCTGTTAGACCTGCATCCTTTAATGCTTGACGTACTGGAATCAATGTTTTTTCAACAAGTCCCTTTGTCATTTCATTAAACTGTGCACGTGTTAATGTAGCTTCTAAGTGTAATGGACCTGCAGGACCTGCGGAGATAAATGGTAGGGAAATCTGTGTCTGTACCATACCAGATAAGTCCTTCTTAGCCTTTTCAGCAGCTTCCTTTAATCTCTGTAAAGCCATCTTATCTTGTCTTAGATCGATGTTATTTTCACGCTTGAAGTTATCTGCTAACCAGTTGATGATAGCTTCATCGAAGTCATCACCACCTAAGTGTGTATCACCATTTGTAGATAATACTTCAAATGTACCATCCGCAATATCCAAGATAGATACATCGAATGTACCACCACCTAAGTCATATACTAAGATCTTTTGTTCCTTAGATGTTTCTTTGTCTGAACCAAACGCAAGTGCGGATGCAGTTGGCTCGTTAATAATACGTACTACATCCAAACCAGCAATCTTACCAGCATCCTTTGTTGCTTGACGTTGTGCATCGTTGAAGTATGCAGGTACTGTAATAACAGCCTTTTCTACCTTCTCACCTAAGTAAGCTTCTGCATAGCTCTTTAAATATGTAAGAATCATTGCAGAGATTTCCTGTGGTGTATATTCCTTACCTTCTAATGTTACTTTTTTGTCTGTACCCATTAAACGCTTAATGGAATATACTGT
>JABZLU010000065.1:0-5639 GCA_015256605.1 Solobacterium sp. | reverse complement strand
TGAAAATGGTAAGGTTTTTGACTTTGGCGCAAAACAAGAAGAGGAAACACTCAAGAGTTTATTAGACTTTGATGAAGGTTCTAGATACTTAGGCGAGGTTGCCTTAGTGCCATATGATTCCCCAATCTCAAATTCAAATATTCTATTCTTCAATACATTGTTTGATGAAAACGCCGCGTGTCATTTAGCATTAGGTATGCCATATCCTGAAAACGTAAAGGGTGGTGCGGATATGAGCGAGGAAGAACTCAAGGCTGCAGGCGCAAATGAATCATCTCAACATGAAGACTTTATGTTTGGTACAAAAGAAATGAATATTGATGGTATCCAACAAGACGGTACGGTTGTGCCAGTATTTAGAAATGGAAATTTTGTAATCTAAATAGAGAAGCCACCAATTACGGTGGTTTTCGTCTATAATAAATAAGTAACTTTATATAAGGAGAGTTTATGGTAGATATCAATGAAAAATTATTAGATTTTCTACACAAGAGTCCGACTTGTTTTCACGCAATCGATGAGATAAAGAAGGTATTAGTAAAACAAGGATATCGTGAATTATCAGAGGCAGATTCTTGGAATCTTGAGATAGATGGTAGATACTTTACGGTGAGAAACCAATCCAGTATCATTGCATTCCGTATTCCTACAACAGACTATAAGGGATATATGATTGGGGCAGCACACAGCGATTCCCCAACTTTCAAAGTAAAAGAAAATCCAGAGATTGTTGGTAACGGGGTAGTGAAGCTAAACGTTGAAAAATATGGCGGTATGTTATGTGCGCCATGGTTTGATCGCCCATTATCTGTAGCGGGTAGAGTCATCGTAAAGGAGAATGGAAAACTTGTTACAAAGCTTGTACGTGTGGATAAAGATTTATTAGTTATTCCTAATCTTGCGATTCATATGAATCGTGAAGCGAATACAAATGCGACTTATAACGCACAGGTAGATATGTTGCCAGTATTTGGTACTGAAGATGCCAAGGGTAAGTTTATGGAAGTCGTGGCTGAATCAATCGGCGTAAAGGTGGAAGATATCCTCAGTCATGACCTATATCTCTATACACGTGAAAAGGGTACTGTTTGGGGCTATCAGAATGAATTTGTATCTGCAGGTCATCTAGATGATTTACAGTGTGCATTTGGGTGCCTCTATGGCTTTTTAGGCGCAAACGATAGTGATAGTGTTCCTGTTGTGGCAATCTTTGACAATGAAGAAGTTGGTTCAGGCACAAAACAAGGTGCAGATTCCACTTTCTTAGAAGATACATTGGAAAGAATTGCATTATCCTGTGGTAAGAATCCAGAAGAGGCTAAACGCGCAATCGCATCTAGCTTTATGGTATCTGCGGATAATGCACATGCGGTACATCCAAACCATGTGGAAAAGGCAGACCCTATCAACAGACCACAGATGAATAAGGGTATTGTTATCAAGTACAATGCAAATCAAAAGTACACAACAGATGCGGTATCTGCGGCAGTATTTAAAGAAGTATGTGCAGCTGTGAATGTTCCTGTACAGACATTCACAAATCGCTCTGATATGGCAGGTGGTTCAACGTTGGGTAATATTTCAAATGCCCATGTATCGTTGAATACAGTAGATATTGGACTTGCACAACTTGCGATGCATTCGTCTTATGAAACAGCAGGCGCAAAAGATACAGAGTATCTTGTAGAGGCGATGTCACATTTCTTCTCCCTCACTTTAGAAGATGAAGGAGAAGGTGTATTCTCACTTCGTTAATTAGAATTACGATGAACAAGTCTTCGGTAGTGGGGCTTGTTTTTTTGTTATGGATTGCATGAAAAGTTATTTATACATACAATATTTAAATAGAGGTGGATTTGATGGATGATTTTTTATTAGAAAAATGCAATACATTCCTGGATAATCGAAGGGCGTTACGCCGTAAATATTTCCTGTATAGCCCTGAAGGAATTGCGGATATTGCATTTATCTACATGTTTAACGAAAGAGAAATTAATTTTGAAATGCTGGAACATTGTGAAGATGTCATCCAGAGTTCATTTCCGTTTAGCTCATTTCAATACCGTTTTTTAACGAAGGTATATGCGGCGATGATGGATGTGTCCAATATAGAACCAGATATCGTTGTCAATCGTGTGATGAGTTTTGAAGAACTTTTTAACCGTACATTTAAGGATACGATAGGACTTGGAGTACTATGTTTTAGTGCTGCGGAAAGACCACAGGTGGAGTATCAAACCATCTACTATAGGGCACTTGCAATCTATAACCAGATGAAGGATTTACAACGCTCCTTAACAAATGATCTAGATGTGGTATATGCAGGGATTTTAGCGATGTCTTCAAATGTTAAGGAAGATGTTGTGGATGAGCTAGTTATTATGGATGATCTGCTTGTAAATGAATATAGACTACCTAGGGATTTTTCTAGAAGACTTTCCTATGCCCTCGCCTTCTGTGACGGTACTGCAACGCAGAAGGTTCAGAATGCGATGGAATTCATTGAATCTTGTACAAGTAAATGGAATCGTCGCATAGGGTATATTTACTATGTCCTTCATGCAGTAGTCGCAAATCTTTCTATTCCGCTTGATACAATTCAAAAAGATTATGATGACGTGATAGAGTATTTAAAAAAGAGTAGACAGTATGGTTGGCTTTCTAAACCGGAAAGATCCTTACATGCATGTATGATTTTATTAAGTTACTACGTTGGAAATAATACATCTATTTATACACTGACAAATGCAATCCTTTATACGATTGCATTAATGAAAGCACTTGCCCAACGTAGTTCACGATAAACAAGTCCGTTAGAGGACTTGTTTTTATGACTTTGATTGAGGGAAAGCTATATTCTGCTTATAATATTGGTTAGAAGAGGTAAATGAAATGAATGAACTATTATTGGAAAAATGTACAAAATTCGTAGATGATAAAAATGAACTAAGTCGTAATAATATCTTCTCGTTAGAGCAGGAAAATGTAGCGATAGCCTATATTTATTCTCACTTTGAAAAGGATATCAACTATGAGGCTATCAAAATTTGCGAACGAGTTATTAGTAAGTCATTCTCATTTACATCGCCTTATCGTGTTTACATGCCAAAAATATATGCTGCGATGATTGCGGCAACTGATATCGAGCCAGATGAATTTATTTCTCATGCCAAGGCATTTGAGGAACAATTTAACCGCAGTTTTTCTGATAATAGTGGTCTTGGTTTATTAGCATTTACTGCGGCGAGTTTACCAGGGCTTGATTATAAGAGCATTTATTATAAAGCTCTTTCCATTTATAATCAGATGAAAGATTTACATCGCTTTTTGACGAATGATACAGATGTGGTTTATGCAGGACTTCTAGCACTATCACCAAATTTAAAGGATGATGTGGTTGATGAGCTAGTTATCATGGATGACTTATTAATTCATGAATATCGCCTTGATAATGACTACGCAAGATTATTATCTTATATCCTAGCTTTGTGTGAAGGGACAGCGACCACAAAAGTAAGACGAACAATGGAATTTATTCAATCGTCTAGTAGTAGCTTTGATCGCGCAGTAAACTATTACTATTTTGTTTTGCATGCGATTTTAGCGAATCTAGGCGTTTCACTTGATCGTATCCAGGAAGACTATAAAGAAGTTATGACGTTTTTAAAATACCAAAAGGGATATGGTATCTTCTCTGAAAATGCCAAAGAGCTACATGCATGTATTCTGCTGTTAGAGTACTACGCACCAAATTCAATTACGAATTACACTTGGATTATTGCGATTCTATTTAGAATTGCACAGAATCAAACGTTACACGTCTAAGAAAGAAGTGATTGATATGAAAATTGCACATTTATCAGACCTTCATTTAGGGAAAAGACTCAAGGAATATTCGCTAATCGAAGATCAGAAGTACATTTTGCGACAAATCATTGACATTCTAAAACAAGAAAAAGTGACTACAGTATTACTGGCTGGTGATATCTATGATACTGGTAACCCTAGTTCAGAAGCAGTCGCTCTTTTAAGTATGTTTTTGTTGGAGTTAAAGAACTTAGAAATCCATGTTATCATGATTGCTGGAAACCATGATAATGGCACAAGACTTTCGTATGGAGCTGAGATATTTGCGGATTCTGATATTCATATTACTGGAAAATATACAGGTAAACTTGCATGCACTACCATCGAAGATGAATATGGACCGATTCATTTCTTTAGCCTTCCATATATACGTCCAATCTACGTAAATCAATATTTAGATGAGACTGAGGCTGTAGAAGGATATACGGCAGCAGTAAAACATGCATTACAAACAGTTGAATTAAATCAACAGGAACGTAATGTAATCTTATCGCACCAATTTATTACAGGTACTGTAACCGATGAACAAGGTTCAGAGGTAAGTGTTGGTGGTACAGATAATGTGGATGGAAATGTGTTCCGTGATTTTGATTATGTTGCGTTAGGGCATATTCATCGTCCACAGACAATCTTGCGAGATACAATGCGATATTGTGGTACACCTCTGAAATGTTCGATTGGTGAAGCAAATACAACAAAGTCAGTTACCATCATCGATATGAAAGAGAAGGGAAATACAACCGTTTACACGGTTGATTTAAAACCTCTACATGATGTGGTTGTCATGAAAGATACCTTTGCGAATATTCTGCAAAGAAAGAATGTAAAGAATGATGACTACGTATACTTCCAACTGCAAGATGAGCGCATGGTATTTGATGCGATGAATACACTACGTTTACGTTATCCGAATATTCTTGGAATTTCATATCCAAATTCAGCATATGAACAAAGTGAACAAGGTATTAGCTATACAAATCAAAAGAACCAAACACCACAAGAAATCTTTGGTGATTTCTTTGCGCAATATACAGGCCATGGGCTCGATGATACACAAGAGAAGATATTAGATGAACTTGTGACAAAAATCTGGAAAGAGGGGGATGAAGAATGAGACCAATTAAGTTAGTGCTCTCTGCCTTTGGACCATATGCCTCCAAGATTGAGCTTGATCTTTCGAAGTTGGGTGAAAATGGGGTTTATCTGATTACTGGGGATACTGGTGCAGGTAAGACAACCATTTTTGATGCGATTACATTCGCTTTATTTGGAAAGCCAAGTGGAGATATTCGCGATGTAAAGACCTTACGCAGTGAATACGCAAAAGAAGAGATTGAAACCTACGTCGAATTAGATTTTGTCTATCATGACGAGGAATATCATATCTATCGACGTCCTGAATATACTTATACGCATGTCCAAAAAAATGGTGAAGTAAAACAGCGTAGTAAGGCGGCAGACGCATATCTCATTTTGCCAAATGGGGAACGCATTGTAAAACCAACAGAAGTTACCAAACAAGTTGAACAATTACTCGGCATGAAGGGAGATCAATTTCGTCAGATTGCGATGATAGCACAAGGGAGTTTCCTTGAAATTTTAAATGCGGACACAAAAGAACGCGGGAAACTATTTGAAAAAGTATTTATGACAAGTAAGTACTCTGTTTTGATGGACCGTTTAAATCAAATGGCAAAGGAAAGTTACCTCACACTAAATGACGCAAAACTACGTTTACAGCAGATTATCAGTGATGTGCGTGTGCCAGAGAC
>JABZLU010000064.1:0-5662 GCA_015256605.1 Solobacterium sp. | reverse complement strand
TGCTTGTTAACATGGGTGATACAGCAAAGACAATTACTTTAAAAGATAGTAGTACATCACTAAGAAAAACAATTGATGATAACAATGTTCCTGTGAAGACAAATGATGTAGCTATTGGTGGTACAGTAAACTACAATGTTGAATCTGCAATTCCGATGTATGAATACAATGCACAGACAAGATTGGCTGCGAATGCATTATTATTCCAAATTGATGATATATTCTCTGCTGGATTAGATTATCAATTCACAACAGGACAACCTGCAAGTGGTGTAACTGTAACTGTAGGTGGTGTGGCTGTTGCGGCTTCTAAATACACAGTAGCTTTTGATGAAAATGCGCGTAAACTTTCTATAAAATTCAACAATGACTGGATTATCGAAAATCAAGGACAAAATGTAAAAGTATCGTACTCTGCAAAGCTTAATTCCGATGCTGTTGCAAACGATACGACAGGGAATACAAACACAGCAACTTTAACATTTACACAGAATCCAAATACACCAAATGATACAGCAACATTATCGGATTCCACCAAGACATTTACATATAAATTTAAGATTCATAAGATTGATAGATATAACAGCACAGCAGATATGACTGGTGTTGAGTTTACACTTTATACAGATGAAAACTGTACAGATGTACTTAAGATTAATGGTGTTGATGCAAAACTTACAGTCGGCACAGGTAATATGTCAAATGAATTAGCCGGTTTAGATGAAGGCACATATTACATGAAGGAAACAGTACTAAAGAGTGCAAGTTATAGTGATATTGGTGTAGTAAAGGTAATCGTTACGGCCGAAAAAACTGCGGGTAATCAACCAACAGGTAAGGCAACTATTGCGATGCAAAGTGCACCTACAGGTTCTGATATTGAAGAAGGTAGTACAGTTTCCACAACAAATACATATGGACTAGTGCTAAAGGTAGCAAATACTAAGGGATTAAATATTCCTGAAGCAGGTGCTTTCTCCGCAATCTTAATCATGCTTGCAGGTGCATTGCTTGTGGTTGGTGGTTTATTCATTATGGGCAAAGGCAATAAGGGAGAGCAGAAATAGTACAGCGGTTTGAAAATAACGAAAGGAGAAGTTCATGAAGAAAAACAATAAGCAACGTCTACTTGGACTTCTCATAATACTTGTTGGTATATGTACGATGGCCTATCCACGTATCGCAAACTATGTTAATCAGCAATTTGCTGTAAAAGATATTGCAGACTACAATACGGAGATGGCAAAAACAGAGGAATCGACAATCGAAAGATTGATTTCAATTGCAAAGGAATACAATAAATTGCTTCCTTTAAGCTATCCAGCCGATCCATTTTCTGGTGATGGAATTAATTATGTTCAGCAGCAGGATTATCAAGATTTTGAGTTATTACAACCTGCAGTGATGCTAGGATATGTTGAGGTGCCCTCTGCTAAAATTTATGTACCAATGTACTATGGTACAACAAATACTGTTTTAGATAAGGGTGTTGGTGTCTTAGAAAATTCTTCGTTACCCGTCGGTGGAGAAGGTACACACTCGGTTATTGTTGGACATAATGGTATGGCTTCAAGACGTATCTTTACAGACCTAGAGGATGTAAAAGAAGGCGATGTTTTCTTCGTACATGTTTTGAATAAAGATTTTGCATATCAAATAGATCAAATTAAAACGGTATTACCTGATGAAGTAGAAGAGTTACGAATAATAAAAGATAGTGATTTTGTCACACTTTTAACCTGTACACCATTTGGTGTTAACGATCATCGGTTGTTGGTTCGTGGTCATCGTATAGATTATGACTTTAGTCAACAACATGATTCAACTGTGAAACTGTTGTGGTGGCAAACAGAAATATTCTGGCCACTCGTTATTTCAATCGTCATTTTGATAATACTCGTTTGGGTTTTTATAAAGTTTTTTAAGAAACGAAAAATGAAAAAATAGTAAGGAAGGTGGTGATGATGTGCTAAGACGCACAATGGACAATCATAGATGTTTTTGGCATGTATTGTATCATGTGTTTTTCAGTATCTTCCTGATAGTATGTACATCATTACCGACTCACGCTATCAACGATGGAAGTATCACAGTATATACCGGAACAAGTGATGGGACGAAATTAACAGGGATGGCAGTTTCTCTATATAAGATTGCCGAGAAGAAAGCAGATGGAAGTTGGCAACTGATGTCGGAATATCAAAATCTTGGTATTGATGTTTATGAACTAAGACAAGCGGATATCGAAACAATTGAATCAGTTGCGAAAACTCAGATACCATCTCAGACTATGATTTCAAATCAGAATGGAATTACGACATTTTCAAATTTAGAGGATGCGATTTATCTTGTTAGTAAGACGGGAGAACCTAATCTTTCGCAAGATTTTCGTGCAAGTATGACAGCCTTTCTGGTTCAGATTCCAAAAACGGAATCTGATGGTAGTACTACCAATCATCGCCAAATTGATGCTTCTCCAAAGTGTCAGATCTATACCGCAACCGCAACGGCAATCACCGTTAACGCTGAATGGATCGACCATAATAATCAACTTGGAAAACGACCAACGAACATTCGTGTAATTTTGCGTAAAGGAAATGATTACATAGGAGAACAGATTCTCAACTCTCTGAATAACTGGTCATATACTTGGTTAAATTTACAAGCTTCTGATCAATACAACATTCAAATGATAGATGAAATTGCAAGTTATACAACCTCTATATCTGATCCGGATAAAACAAATGAAGTATGGATATTTACGATTACAAATACAATAAAACAATCCTCAATAATAGTTAAAACCAATGATACGTTTAAGATGAATGAGTGGTTGACAATACTGTTGGTGTCGGTTGGAATTATTTTGATTTGTTTTAAAAATATTTTTTCTGTGAATAATAAATAAAGAATCGTATTGATACATATCCTGTTATAATAATTTTGTTGATAATGACACAATCTGAAATAGTTTGTGCCATTTCTTTTTAAAGGAGAAATGAAGATGGAAGTATTAGATGCTATCAAACAAAGACATTCTGTACGTTCGTATTTAGATAAACCAATTGATACAGACGTACGGGATGAATTACGTAAGTATATTGATAAATGCAATCAAGAAGGAAACCTACACATTCAACTAATTGAGAATGAACCACAAGCTTTTGCCAAAGGTTTATTTCACTATGGTCTATTCTCGAATGTAAAAAACTATATCGCTCTTGTAGGAAAGGAAGATTCTACATTCGATGAGCGTTGTGGCTACTATGGAGAGAAGATTGTACTTAAAGCACAGATGTTAGGTCTCAATACTTGTTGGGTAGGTGGTACCTATAAAAAGATTGAAAGTGTTGTAGATTTAAAACCTGGTGAAAAGTTTTTGATGGTTATCGCTATTGGATATGGCGAAAACCAAGGAAGAGAACATAAATATAAGAAGGTAAAAGATTTATCCATTGGATACCCTGACCTTCCGGATTGGTTCATCAAAGGTGTAGAGGCGGTAGCTATGGCACCATCAGCTCTAAACCAACATAGTTATCGCTTTGGCCTTAGAGATGAAAAAGTGTACGTTAAAAAGGTTTAGGTATTGCGCTAGATACTGACATCGGTATTGCAAAATATCACTTTGAAGTGGCGTCAGGAAAAGATTCCTCTATCTGGGAATAAAGAAACTTGAAATAAATATTTCAAAAATCTAATTTTAATGAAATTTTTTTCAGAGAAAATAGGATATATTTACAGAAATATTTGGTAATAGTATAATGGAACAAACAAAGGGGTATACAATGATTGAATTTGAAAATAATGCCTATTTCTGGCAGAAGTTAGATACGCTGTACTTATCCAGCGGATACCAGATTACAAGAAAAAAAGGTGAAGTTCATCCGCGTTTTCAGAACTTGATCTATCCGGTTGATTATGGATATATCAACGACACAAAGAGCTTTGGTAAAGATGGTGTATCGCTTTATGCAGGCAGTGGCAATCGATATGAGATTAGTGCATTGGTTGTTGCGGCAGATATTCTAATCAAGGAATTAGATGTAAAGGTTCTTGTGGGTTGTACAGAGGAAGAAGTGGACCAAGTATTACGGTTCCTCAATCAAACAAATTATCAAAAGACTGTATTAATCCGTAAAGGTAATGAATTACCTTCTTGGGCAGAAACAGATATTTAAAAAGCCGGTTCAAATGAATCGGCTTTACTCTTGGTAAGGTTCACCATTGAAGTTGATACGGAAGTCTTCGGGGCTACGTGTATCAATTAACTGTTTGGCAAACTGAATTGCCTTACCATATAATTCTGGAAATGACGCATGAATCTCTCGACTTAGGTCGTAACGAAGTGGATAAGATTTATGTTCAAGGTTTAATACCTTAAAATCATTCTTGTTGTACAATACCATACCGGATAAAACGGGTGGTATTTTTATTTGTTTTTCTAGTGCGCATAATAAGTCATACTTAAGTTTAGTTGGATATAAGAACTTTGTATAACGGACAATTTCTGTGGCAGATTCTGCACATAGACTAGGTTTAATTTCAAGATTGAATACATTTTGGAACATTCCTGCATACATTAATCCAAGTTTTGACTTAGATACTTTATCAATCTTCATATATTTGAAGACATCATAGGACTGTTCACTTCTTCCGCGTTGGTGTAACATCCAAACATCGATATTCGCCTCACTGATAACGTGAGCAGCACCTTCATGTAAACCTGTTTGAATATGGGTATCTCTTGCGACAGCATTGATTAATGGGTGGGCGGTTGAATCCAAAGCGTAGTGGCATAAGAAGCCATAGAAGTAACTTCTAAGATCAGAATCATTTTCACTATACTTATCAAAGTATTCGATGAATTTATCGCACTTTTCATCGTGCATTAAATCACCATATTTTTTAAGGGATCCTGGTAATAGAGAAGCTCTTGAGAAGAATAACATATCTGGGCCTTGGGAGCCGAGATAAAACATTCCCTTATTTGTTATCATGCTTGCAAGTTCTTCGTCCATTGTGCGAAGTACATCTTTCGCAAATTCAACATGTGTCGTAGCAGCTGGCATAGTTTTCTACTTGAGGATAGTATCCTCAATCTCCTTCATTTTCTTTGCAAGTCCATAAATCTTATGGCTTGGTAGGGAACATAAACCAACGCGGATACCGTGGTTTACCTTCACTGTGTAAATATGATTCTCTATGAATGCTTCATGTACTTTTTTGCATAGATCGTTATCATAGATTTTTAATGTTACAAAGAAGCCTTCACGGAATGGATAATGTGCTAGTCCAACTTCGTGTGCTTCTTTAACGAAGATGGAAGAACGTTCTTTCATGAGGTCGATATAGAGTTGTTTCTCCTTGAGGAATTCTTTACGATTTTCGTTAACGACCCAACTGAAGTTTTCCATTGCGGCGTTTGGAATATTAGACCAAGTAGCACGTGCTTTCTTTTCTAATACTGTCTTCATTTCCGTAACAGCTTCTTCTTTTTGAGCGAGAATCACTGTAGCTCCACAACGTAAGCCATAGGAAGTCATTGTCTTAGAACAGGAGAAGCATACGACAACCACCGCATTATCGCTCAGTTTGTTCCAAGTTTCCATATACTTACGAGATGTATCAGTATTGTAAGCATAATCGATATATGCAATAT
>JABZLU010000063.1:0-5683 GCA_015256605.1 Solobacterium sp. | reverse complement strand
ATGTAAAGCGTATTCGTCCTTACGATAAGATTGACGTTATAGAGGTGCAGGATGAAAAAGCACCAGAGACAAACTCCGCTGCTGAAAATGAACAGGTAAAGGTGATAGAAGGGCAGCGGATATTAAAAAATATCCGTGATGATGAATATCTGATTTTACTAGATCTTGCGGGTGTGGATATCGATTCTATCGCGCTAGCGAATAAAATACAGGATTGTTATAATCGTGCTAGAAGTAAGATTACATTTGTGATTGGTGGTTCTTTGGGACTAAGCAATGAATTGATTCAGCGTGCTGACTTCCGTTGGCGTATCTCTAAGGCAACCTTTCCACATCAACTTTGTAGAATACTAGTAGTAGAACAAATCTATCGTAGTTTTCGCATTCTTCATAACGAGCCATATCATAAGTAAATTTCTAAGATAGAAATATTGTATCGAATTGCAACTTCTATATATGTAACCGCTTGTATCTGAAACAAGTATGTTATAAAATACAGATATAGTAAGTAAAAATTATCAGGAGGATAAACCAATGAAAGAAATTACTGTTACAGTTGTTGACCCAGTAGGATTACATGCACGTCCTGCTACAGTTGCTGTAAATGCTGCAAGCAAGTTTAAGAGTGAAGTGAAGGTATCTTACAAGGGCCGTACAGTGAATATGAAGTCTATTATGGGTGTTATGTCACTTGGAATTCCTACACAGTCTGAAATTACAATTTCCTGTGAAGGTGATGACGAAGATTCAGCTGTTAAGACAATTGAAGACGTATTACGCGCTCAAAAAGTTATTGCTTAATAGATAACAATAAGGGGGAGAAAGATGTTTTGACATCTTTCTTTTTTATTATGCTAAAATAAGATTAAGGAGCTAAAAAATTATGTATTTAGATGAATATAAGCGTTGGCTTTCTGCAAACTTAATCGATTTTGATTTACATGCAGAATTAGCTAGTATTGAAAATGATGATGAAGCAATCAAAGAAAGATTTGCGGTAGCTTTGAAGTTTGGTACAGCTGGTTTAAGAGGTACTCTTGGTGCTGGCACAAATCGTATGAATATCTGGGTTGTTCGTCAGGCAACACAGGGTGTTGCGGATTGGGTTAAGACCCAAGGTGGTACACAGACTGTTGCGATTAGTTATGATAGTCGTTTAAAGGGTTGGACTTTTGCGAAGGATGCGGCTGCAGTACTAGCCGCAAATGGTATCCATGTTCGTCTATATGATGAACTAATGCCTGTACCTGCTTTGAGTTTTGCGACAAGATATTATCACTGCAACGCAGGTATTATGATTACCGCATCACACAATCCTGCAAAATACAATGGCTTTAAAGCGTATGGACCAGATGGTTGCCAGATGACAGATGATGCGGCTGCGATTGTATATGACCAGATTCAAAAGACAGATGTACTAACTGGTGCGAAATATATTACTTTTGCGGAAGGCGTAGAGAAGGGCTTGATTCAGTTTGTTGGAGATGATTGCAAGGAAGCACTTTATCAAGCAATTGAATCTAGACAAGTTCGTCCAAATCTTTGTAAGACTGCAGGTTTGAAACTTGTGTATTCCCCATTAAATGGTACAGGTCTTGTGCCTGTAACACGTGTGTTAAGTGATATGGGTATTACAGATATTACGATTGTTCCTGAACAGGAATATCCAAATGGATACTTTACAACCTGTCCTTATCCAAACCCTGAAATTTATGAAGCCTTAGAGAAGGGCTTGGAGCTTGCAAAGAAGGTTGGTGCTGATTTAATGTTGGCAACTGATCCTGACGCTGACCGTGTAGGAATTGCGATGAAGTGTCCGGATGGTTCGTACGAACTCGTATCTGGTAATGAAATGGGTGTACTTTTACTAGATTACATCTGTGCTGGACGTATTGAGAAGGGCACAATGCCTAAGAATCCAGTGGCTGTAAAGTCTATCGTATCTACACCGCTAGCCGATTTGGTTGCGAAGCACTATGGTGTTGAACTTCGTCATACATTAACAGGGTTCAAGTGGATTGGTGATCAGATTGCACAACTTGAAGCACATGGTGAAGAAGAACGTTTCATCTTTGGCTTTGAAGAGAGCTATGGTTACTTAGCTGGTTCTTATGTACGCGATAAGGATGCGATTGTTGGATCAATGTTAATTTGTGAGATGGCTGCGTACTATCGTAGTATTGGCTCTTCCATCAAACAGCGTCTAGAAGAAATTTATGCACAGTATGGACGTTTCCTCAATAAGGTTGATAGTTATGAGTTTGATGGCCTTTCTGGTATGGATAAGATGGCTGGTATCATGAATACACTTCGTACAAATCCTCCGGTGGAATTTGCTGGACGTAAGGTTGTTTCTCTAACAGACTATAACAAGCCTGAAGAGACAGGTTTACCTAAAGCAAATGTACTTATCTTTGGTTTAGAAGATGGGGCTACAGTTGTTGTTCGTCCTTCTGGTACAGAGCCTAAGATTAAGACATACTTTACAACTTTAGGTAAGGACTTGAAAGAAGCACAGAAGGAAAAGGATGAGTTAGCAGCAGTACTTAAGCCTTTATTCTCCTAAGAATTAGAATATAGATAGATGCAGGTTGATATCTGCATCTTTTTTGTATGTTTGTTTATACGTTTTTCGTTATCTATCTGTATTCATTCGATACTGTCAATGTTAAAATAAATGTAACGTAGTTACGGAGGATCACGTATGAATTTAGAACGTATCATTGAAGAGTTTCATCAGGGTCATTCCTTGAATGCATATGAGGTGTTTGGCGCCCACTTTGTGGACGAGGGAGTACGTTTCACAGTGTATGCTCCTCATGCGGAAAACGTATGGGTCGTTGGATCATTTACAAACTGGGATGAGAACCAAATCTTGATGGAAAGAATGAACTTCCAGGGTGTATGGACAATTACAGTTCCATCTTTGAGCGAGTGGGAAGTTTATAAGTATAAGATTCAAACTAGAACAGGAAATATTCTGTATAAAGCTGACCCATTTGCTTTCTATAGTGAGACTAGACCAAATACCGCAAGTAAACTTGTTAATTTAAGCAAGTTATCTTGGACGGATGAGAAGTGGTTGAATAACCGAAGTTTAAACTTTGATAAGCCAATGAATATCTATGAGTTATATGTTGGTGGATGGAAACGTAATGGGGAACATCCATATTCGTATGACATGCTTGCGGATGAACTAATTCCATATATTAAAGAGAATGGTTATACACATATTGAGTTAATGCCTTTAAGTGAGTATCCATTTGATGGATCTTGGGGATATCAAGTCAGTGGTTACTATTCCTTAACAAGTCGTTATGGAAATCCTAAGGAGTTTAACCGTTTTGTGGACCGTTGCCATGCGGCAGGAATTGGTATCATTATTGACATGGTGCCTGTTCACTTTGTGAAGGATGACTTTGGATTACGTTACTTTGATGGAGAGGCGTTATATGAATATCCAAATGAATATGATGCCAACTCTGAGTGGGGTACGATGAACTTTAACTTATGGAATGAAGAAGTGCGTTCATTCTTGATGTCCTCTGCAGCATTCTGGGTGAATATGTATCACATGGATGGTATCCGTATCGATGCGGTTTCTAACTTGATTTATTGGGCTGGTAATCGTGATAGAGGTACCAATGATGGTGCTATTTACTTTGTAAAGCGTTTGAACTATTACATGCATAAGGAATTTCCAAATGTCATGATGATTGCGGAGGATAGCTCCGATTTCCCAAATGTAACAGCACCTACGGAAAAGGATGGTTTGGGTTTTGACTATAAGTGGGATCTTGGTTGGATGAATGATACATTGAAGTATTATGGAACGGATCCTATCTATCGTTATTATGATCATCACAAGTTGACTTTCTCAATGGCATACTTCTATAGTGAGAAGTTCTTAATGCCATTTAGTCATGATGAAAATGTACATGGTAAGCATACTGTCATCGACCGTATGTGGGGTGATTATGATGCGAAGTTTGCGCAAGCAAAAAACTTGTATGCATACATGTATGCCCATCCTGGTAAGAAGTTGAATTTCATGGGGAATGAACTTGGTTCTTTCCGTGAGTTTGATGAGACACGTCAGATTGACTGGGAATTACTCCAGTATCCAAAGCATTATTCCTTTAATCTATTTATTAAAAAGTTAAATGAGTTATATCTATCACATGCATGCTTGTATGAAGGTGATTATAGCTATGATGGCTTTAAGTGGATTGATGCGGATAATAATGTACAGAGTGTATATTCCTTCTATCGTAACAGTAAGGATGAATATCTTGTATGTGTATTGAACTTAAGTAATACAACATATGAAAACTTTGAGTTAGAGATGCCACAAAGTGGATACTATAAGGAAATCTTGAACTCAGATGACCAAATTTATGGTGGTAATGGTATGGTTCATCCAAGAGCGATCCGTACTTCTAAGAAGACTGGAAAGAATCTCTTGAAGATGAATCTTGCGCCATTTGCGGCTGTTTGGTTTGTAGCGAAGAAAAACAGAGGTAAGAAATAAAGATGTCAATATTTAATGCGTATTTAGATGATTTTGGAAAGATAACGGTAACGATTGATCGCAGTTTTTATCAGGGCGAATCAAGTCGTTTCCAATTGACGGGAATGGGCGGTTATATCGAGGAACTATCAATTGAGGGTGTTGAGACGCACGATAGTTTTATCTTATATCGTCTAAAGGGTTTATATGATCCTAATTTCCGTATGGATTATCAAGTGCGTGAAAGTCATGGTAGATATACACCGCTAGTTGCTAGACTCATTGTAAAGCGTGAACGCTTCAATGCCTTGTATGGTTATGAGAAAGATGATTTAGGATCACATTATTCACCAGAACATACATGGTTTAAGGTGTGGGCACCAACAGCTGTTAATGTAACACTGTCCTTGGATGTCAGTGGTGTTCAGATATTAAAGGCAATGGAGCCTAGTGAAATGGGAACGTGGTATGTAAAGGTACCTGGTGACTTTAAACATGCGACATATACATATTTAGTAGAGCGTAATGGTAAGGTAGTGAAGTCATTAGACCCTTATGCATATAGTTGTAATGGTAATGCAAAGGCAAGTGCTGTTATTGATTTGTCTGAATTAGATAAGATTAAGGATTATTCGATTGAGGAGCCAATCGCACCTACAGAATCGATTATCTACGAATGTAGTGTTCGTGATATGACAATGCATCCATTTACAGGAACAACAACACATGGAAAGTTCAGTTCTCTGTGTGAAGATGGAACAGAGTATAGGGGTCTACCTACAGGCTTAAACTATATTAAATCCTTAGGTGTAACGCATGTGCAATTCATGCCATTAACAGACTTTAGTACAGTTGATGATTTTAAACCTGAACTTAACTACAACTGGGGATATGACCCTCGTCAGTATCTATCTTTAAAGGGTAGTTTTAGTTCTGATCCAGACCATCCATATGTACGCATGAAAGAGTTTAAGGAACTTGTGTCTTGTCTTCACCGCAATCATCTACGTGTTACATTAGATGTTGTGTTTAATCATGTGTATGATGTTGCGGAAACTGCATTTGATTGTTTGGTTCCATATTATTATTTCCGTTATAACGAAGAAGGCTATATGTCTAACGGTTCTTACTGTGGCAATGATTTTGCCTCAGAGATGCCGATGGCTTCTAGAT
>JABZLU010000062.1:0-5736 GCA_015256605.1 Solobacterium sp. | reverse complement strand
GGGAAAAGGTTCCTAAATATATTGTGCGTTATCATCCTAATGGACCGACAAGCATTATTACTGGAACAATGGCCGATGATGAAGTAATGGTTGATGCTGGATATACCGTTAGAAATAATGGCTTTACAAACACACATGCAACTTTTGCGGGTTGGACGACGGAAGATGGTACAAGTTTTTACGAGGGACAATATGTAAGAAACTTATGGGATGGTAGTTTATACAATCCAGCAGTAGGATATTTGACACCTCCTGTTGTTATAAATCTATATGCAAACTGGAAACAGGAATTGTACACATTTAAATCAACCAATAAATATGGATCTTGGTCCAATACAGTTAACAACCCGGATCATCCACTTACTGATCCAAACGATGCTCATCCAAATAATTTTGCTGCACTTGATCCTGTTGCCGGTGCTATCTTCCGTATTAATAAGATTAATGATGATGGTACTGAAGGTGAAATGGTCGCACGTGCGACATCTGGGGCACAAGGTCAGTTATATTTCTCTAATGTATCAGCAGGTAAATACTATTTGACAGAAGAATATACACCAGATGGATATGTGAAACCTGAGGGAAAGTGGAAGATTACTGTCACGATTGATAGGTTTACTGGAGATTTGGTTATTGAGACTGGGTATTCGCCTGATCCGAATGCAAAAACTGATCCGTCAATGCTAGACCTAGTACAATATCCGTATTTCATGAAGAGTATGAATGCTTCTATTCAAAATGAGCAAATTTTTTATCATAATCTTTCGCTTTCTACCAGAATATCTGATGAAAGTTTAGAATATTCATCAGTTAATCAAAATTATAGATATAAACTTACATTCTTAGACAGAATTTTTAGACCGATTAAAAATGCAACATATAATTTTGATGGAGAGACAATTACGGGAGTTGCAAACGGACATCCAGCTCCTGCAAACGGAACAATTACAACTGATGAAAATGGTGTTGCATATGTGACTTTAAAACATGGTCAGCGTATCAATATAAAGAATTTGTTGAGTAATACTAGGGTTAGTATTATTCAGTTAACTGAAGGTGGCGATATTTATACACAAAAGGATAATGGTGGATTCTATTTTAATCCTGATCGTGTAATAGCCGCTAAGATACTTGGTGAAAATGGAAGTGATATTGCGGTTGATTATAAAATCATGAACTTTAGCCCAGTACCTACTGGTATTCATCATATGAATAATAAGTCTATCTTACTTGGTGTTGGAGTAATCGTATTCTTGATGCTTGTTGCGTATAGCGTTTATATACGTAAGCGTCGTTATCACAGAATGAATCTATCGGAGGATAGAGATATCTATGCAAGTAGAATGGTGCCTAAGGGGGTGAAGGTTGATGAATATCAAGAAGATCAAACAGAAATCAAACCTCCTGTGGGAGGTCCAAGCCCTGGCATCAGAAATCCTCATCATCGCAGTAGGGATTCTACTGATCTACAGCTTCCTATTTGGATGGTGTCGGATACCGGATAATTCGATGTATCCGGCCGCAAAAGATGGAGACCTTGTTGTGTTCTATCGTTTGGATAAAGACTATGAAGCTCGAGATTTAATAGTCTTAGAAGTAGATGGAGCCAAAGAGGTTCGTAGAGTCGTCGCGGTGGCTGGAGATAATGTTGATTTTGAAAATGGCATGTTAGTGATTAATGGGATTCCAAGAAGAGAACCGGGAATCTATGAAAAGAGTGAACAGTTCCTTAAGGGAATAGAGTTTCCGATACAAGTTCCAGAGGGGAAAGTATTTGTATTAGGTGATTCAAGAGAAAACTCAAAAGACTCACGTATTTATGGGACTGTTGATATCAAAAATACCTATGGGACAGTCATTATGATTGTTCGTAGAAGAGAATTTTAAAAACCATATAATTTGGGAAAGGATAATAATATGAAAGGCAAGAAAATTTTAAGTACATTGGCTTCACTAGTAGTTGCGACTGGTTTATTACTAACAACAAACCCATTAAAGGTATCTGCCGCTACACCTACAGCAAGTGGTACTGAAGCAGCCCCTGCTCACGTTACGATTAACAAACATCTTGTAATGCCTGAGGGCACTATCACACCTGCTGGTGCTGCAACATTTAACTTCACAGCATTAACAGTTGATGGTGAAACAGCTACAGCAACAAATATGCCTGCAATTCCAACTAGAACAATTAACTTTACAACTGCTGATGCAGGAACAACAACATCTGGTGTTAAGACTGTAAGTAAAGAATCCGTTAATATCGTTGATGGTATTACATTCCCACACGCTGGTGAATATATCTACACAGTAACGGAAGCTGCTTCTGGATTTACATTAACAAATGATACAGATACAACAGAAGAAATGGTTTATTCTACAAAGATTTATTATGTACAGGTAATCGTTGCGAATAATGCGGCTGGTACAGGTACTTATGTTAAGTCTATTTCTGTTAATAACTACACACCAGCATCTGGAGCAAGTGTAGCAGTCGTTGGAGCTAAAGTTGGTGATGACGATGGTGCAGAAGGAACAGATTTCTCATTTGAGAATAAGTTTGTTCGTACACATTTAAATGATTCCACAAACCCTGGTGACACAAATGATACAAACTTACGTATTAAGAAGGTAGTTGCTGGTGACGGTGGTGACTATACACAGTACTTTACATTTACAGTTACAGTGAATGCGCCTGCAGTTACACTTCCAACAACTCCTACAACATATAAGGCAGTTGTAATGGAAAATAACGCTACAATCGACCCAGCAGCGAATGGTATCACAGGTGCTGGTACAGATCATGTATTCACAGTTACTCCTGGTGCAGCATTCACAGTTAAACTAAAGCATAACCAATCAGTAGTATTACTTGATGCGCCAGTAGGTTCTACATATACAGCAAGCGAAACTACAGTAGCTAACTATACAGCAAGCTATGTACAGACAGCAAATGGTGTTGCTGGAACATCTACAACAAGTAATACAGTAGCTTCTACAATTATTGGTGAAGCCGCAAATAATTTAGTAATGACAAATACAAAGGCCGCAATTACTCCTACAGGTATTGTTCTATCCAACCTTCCATATATCCTTGTTGGAATCTTTGCGATTGCTGGACTTGGCTTCTTAATGAGTCAAAAACATAGAAGAAGTACATTAGGATAATCATTAATTACTTTGGGGGCAGTTGGTTAGATGAAGATACCAGAAAATATTGAAAAAAATGCAACGAAAATCGTGTTGTTTATCAACCGTATTTTAGAACTGGTCTTCATGCTAGTGATTGTCATAGCACTGCTTGTGGCAGCGTATGCACTCTGGGATTCTAAAACAATTTATACAAATGCATCACCAGAGAAGTATGAAGTATATCGACCAACTGCGAACCATAGTGTTTCATTTCAAGAATTACAAAATATAAACAGCGATGTATTTGCTTGGTTAACCATTTATGGAACAAATATTGATTATCCATTGGTAGTAGGCGAAGATAACGCAAAGTATCTGAATAGGGATCCAATGGGTGAGTATTCACTTTCTGGTAGTATCTTTCTGGATTATCGTTTTTCAAAGGATTTAGTAGCTTTTAATAACCTTTTCTATGGTCACCATATGGCAGAAGGGATGATGTTTGGAGATATTGATCTCTATGAATCAAAGGGTTTCTTTGATAGTCATCGTTATGGAACAATTTACTACAATGGTGAAAAGAAGGGAATTGAAATCGTAGCATTACTGCATGGAGATGCTGCAGATAAGAGTTTATTTGCGCCACCTGCTGAAACGGAAAGTGCAAAGCAAGATTATTTAGCTGCAATGCAAGAACATGCAGTATACATAAGAGATAAAGATATTACACTCGATGATACATTGCTTGTTTTATCAACCTGTGCTACGGGTGATAGAACAGACCGAAATTTCTTGATTGCAAAAATCAGCGATAGAATCGAAAAGAATATGTATCCAAAGGTAACGAATACCAAAGAGCATACTGATAGAGAAAATAGTACTGCCAATCAAGAATTTCACCAAGTTGGATTTGGTGTTTGGATAGCATTGTGTGTTGTAATCGCTCTTTTGGTAGTAAACATCTTTATCCGCATCCGTTGGGGAAAGAATCATGAGTCATTCTGTAAGAAATAATTTAGCTAAGGCAACTAGAGGTAAGACGAGATGAACTTTCAAAATCACACAAAAGAACATCAACAAGAAACTCAAAAAGTAGGAAAGAAGTCTTCTTTGTTGAGTGCAGTTCTTGGAATTGTATATGAAGTTTCGGTAATCGTTTTGATATGCTTGGTTGCGTATATTGCAGTATTTGGTGTTTGTCGTTTACACGATGAGTCCATGAGTCCTTCTGTTAAGGATGGAGATTTAGTTGCGTTTTATCGCCTTGATAAAGAGTATGCAGTACAAGATGCGATTGTCATTCGACAGGATGGTGAGTTGGTGGTTCGTCGTGTTGTTGCGGTGGCTGGTGATACGGTTGACTTCAAAGATGGAAGACTTGTCTTAAATGGAATTCCACAGGCAGAAAGTTATGCATTTGGATCGACGGAGCAGTTTACAACAGGAGTTACGTTTCCGCTTACCGTACCAAAGGATGAAGTATTTTTACTAGGAGATGCAAGAGAACAAGCAAAGGATAGTCGTTTATATGGCTGTGTTCCAATTAAAGATACATATGGAACTGTAGTCATGGTATTTAGACGTAGAGGAATTTAATACATTCAACAAATTTTCGCACGAAATCATAATGAAAGTGAGAAGACGATAATGAAACAATTTAAGAATATCAAAGCTTTAGGAGGAAAACTCATTGCGTGTGCTGTTGCAAGTGTAATGTGTCTTTCCCTCAATGTAAGAGGTGTTATGGCTGCTCCTCCACCTCCAACTACATCTGGTACAGAGGCAAATCCAGCAACACTAGGTATTTGGAAGAATATCCAGATGCCAACAGGTACAGCAACTCCAGCAGGAACAGCAACGTTCCAATTTACCGCAGTGAGTGTAGATGGTGAGAATGCGACAACAACAAACATGCCTGCAATTCCAAATCGCACAGTCACATTTACGGCAGGTGATACAGGTACAACAGCTACTGATGTAAGTGGTGTTAAAACTGTATCCAAGAAGACAGGAAATATCTTAGATAGTGTTACATTCGCGCATGCTGGCGAATATATTTACACTGTTACAGAAAGTGCTTCTGGTTTTACATTAACAAATACAGCGACTGTATCAGAACAGATGGATTACAGTACTATGACATATCGCGTTCAGGTAATCGTAGCAAATAATGCAGCGAATACTGGTGTTTATGTACAGACAATTTCTGTAGGTGTTTATGATCCTACAACTGCAACTGTAGGTACTAAGGTTAATGATACAGATACAGCGGAAGGAACTGGATTTGGCTTTACAAATAAGTTCAACCGTACCCATACAGGTAGTGCAACGGATCCTTCTGCAGCTCTTGAGATTAGTAAAACTGTTAGTGGTGGGGCAGGTAACACAGCAACATACTTCCCATTTACACTTACAGTAACTGATCCTGCAACATTGACAACTACAACGACACATGGAACATATAAAGCCATTATCGTTAGTGGTGGTGCAGCTGTTGATCCAACACTCAATGGAATCACAGGTGCTTCAGCAACAGATCACAGTTTTGATGTGACAGCAGGTGCAGCATTTACATTTAAGTTAAAGCATGGTCAGTCTGTAGCAGTT
>JABZLU010000061.1:0-5759 GCA_015256605.1 Solobacterium sp. | reverse complement strand
ATATCTTATTGACCACTGCAAAGTATGTCCTGGATACATCCGCTCTTCTTCAACATTTCCAAATCTACGAGAACGTGCAGACGGATTTTATAAAGCAATTCGTGATGCTGGATATCATTCTAGCCAAGCAATCGTTCATGAAGTTATTGCATCGACAGAAAACTCTTATGCGGATATGATTGAAATCATTGATCGAAAGGAACCTCTTGCCAGCTGCTATTTCTGTGACAATGATGAAATTGCAATTGGTGCAATTCGCGCTTTTAGAGAACGCGGCATTAGAATCCCTGAAGATATTTCAATCATTGGTTTTGATAACATGTCTTACTCATCCTATGTAACACCACCACTCACATCCGTGAATGTTCCTAAAGCTTACATGGGTAAAATCGCTGCTGATAGACTATTAGATACCATTCGCTCAGAGGTCCATTACCCTATCAAGATTGCAATTAATACCGATCTTGTCATCCGAAAATCTGTAAAATGAGTATATGAAAAGGTTCAAGCTAAACTTGAACCCTTTTTTGGTTTATGCCTTAGCTTTCTTTGGTCTTGGTTTGTAATTCTGTAAACCATTTGCGTCGTCACCAAATCCTGTGATAATACCAACTGCAAGAGAAACTACAAAGCCAACTCCACATGCAATTGTTCCCCAGATAAAGGAAGAACTTGGTCCACCTGCATATGTTAAGAAGCATAAGATATTTGAAGCACCACCTGGTGTATAAATAGCAGCACCTGTTAATCCAACGATTAATCCCGCTACTAATCCACCAAGAGTATAAGAAACCATCGCACGCTTATTTCTTAACAATACTGAGAATAGTGTTGGTTCAGAAATACCCCCTACAATCAAAGTAATGGCATTTGTTGCAGCCAACTGCTTTTCTTCACCTTTTGTGCGGAGGAAGTAAGCTACTGTCATACCCATTAATGCGAGATTTGCTGCCTGTGCTCCAGCTAATACAATTGGATCAAATCCAAGAGTTGTAATATTTAAGAATGCGATTTGGATAATAGCTACATGCATACCTGTAGCAACAAAGTACATCCAGAAACCACCAAGAAGCGCTACCGCAAATGGTCCTGCAATACCATGCATTGTTGTAATAATTGTTGTTAAACCAATACCTACCCAGTTTCCAATAGGAGCCAATACACAGAACATTAATGGTAACATGATGCCAATTGTACCCATTGGAATACCGATAATCTTAATTGCATTAGGTGTAATCTTATTCATGAAGTCATATACATACTTCATAGCCCATACAGCCAGTAAGATTGGAATGAGTGATTGTGTATAGTTGTTCAAAGGCATTGGAATTAAACCATACATCTTGAATGGAATACCATCTGCAGCAATCTTAATAATATTCGGATCAACTAATAGAAGACCTAGGAATAATGCTAGTGGCACATTAGTTTTGAGTTTATTGGCTGCACCATAAGCAATCATGACTGGCATAAAATAGAAACCAGCATTTCCTACGATATAGAGAATACGCATGAAGTCGCTCTCTTGTGCCGCAAGATTTAATAATCCAGGTCCAAACAAGGAATAGAATAGTTTAAACCAACCTGCGCCAATCATAACTGGTAACATTGGCGCAATTGAACCTGAAATATAATCTAATGCTTTACTAGGAATCTTTTTGATATCAAATGGTTCTTTCTCATCAAGATTCTCATCCACTGTCGCACCCTGTGCGATTCCAGCCAACTTACAGAATTCTGGATATACCTCTGAAACATGTTGACCAATAATTACTTGAAATTGTTCTCCAGAGAACTGTGCACCAAGGACACCCTTTATTGCCTTGATAGCATCTACATTAATTTTATCTTTGTTCTTAAAATTAATTCTCAAACGTGTCATGCAGTGAACTGCACTTACAACATTTTCTTTTCCCCCTACATTCTCTAGAATTTGGGCGCAAAATTCATCATATTTTGCCATCATCTTCTCCTCTCCGAATCTCCCCTTATCAGTATTGATTCATTTAATGGCTTACTCTTTCACTAAGAGTGTTTTTACACTATTTATATTATGTAATCTTGTATGCGTTTTCAATCTATTATTAAGTTAAATTGCTTAATCTAATACCTTAATTTCACTATAAATGATTAATATTAAGTTTTTTAACTTAATTTATTTTAATTGTTACAACACCATATGTAGTCATTGGTGTTTCATTTACATCTTGTGCGCGTAGAATCAAAACAAATTCATCTCCAGCCTTTGCATCATCCGGAACTGTAAAGTTTGTATTGAGGCTTGTTTGTTCCCAAACACGCAATAAATTTGCTTTGCCTTCATAATGATTGTATTGAGGATAAATCTCCCATACTGTCTTTACTTCATCGTGATCTGGATCATATACATTTGCGCTTATTGCAACAGACTCTGATGGTTTCGCAGTGATGTGGTCATTTTCAATTTCTACAACAGGTGCGTGATTTGCTTCTGCATACTCTTGATAACACCATCTTGCTCTAGCTGCCCAGTCTTCTTGATACGATTTTATAAATGGATTGTATTTCTCAAATTTACCTGTTTGTGGATTATATGGTGTTGCAGTTTCTGTATCTCCAACCAGCAAACGCCCCAATAATCCTGGATATTGATAATTTTCATTCCCTTTTAAGCCAAACGATAATAAAGGAATATACGTATTTGAATCACCTTCACCAATAAAATCGTATTGTTCAAAATGCTGTGCAGGAACATTCGGAAAACCAAAGTCTAATATTCCATGTAACCCAAATTGGTATACGTCTGCCTCACCTTCGACTTTACGTCCATCTTTCATAAGATGATATTCATCCATTAGTGCAGACTTTCCATTGTGAATATATTTCTTCATCCAGTTTGCTTTAAACATATCCGCAATATCCGGTTGCAGCGGTACGATTCCCATATAGGTACCATATAAGTTTTCTGGCCATAGCGTAGCAATTCCAGGATATAGTTCCGGAATCTTATTATCTAACCATGAGTTATCCTGACCAATTCCTTTATTAACACCAAGAATACGAACTTTAGCTACGATTTGATTACGTATTTCAATCCACTTTTCAGTATTTTTATATTCTTCATATACTGATAACAATGCTCTTACAATGGTATTAACACCACCCCATGATTGTAAATAAAGAGGTTGTGGATCATTATCCAAAAGGTATTTCTTAACTAGATTCGATCCCTCTGTATCAAATCGTACATCCCCTTCGAATTCAATATTTCCTACCTTTGTAATTTTTAATAGTTCTTCAGGTGATGGAAATCCCTCTGCATTCTTACTTAAATATGGATATGCTTTTGCATATGCACCATTCCATAGTTCTTCAATCCATCCCATAAGGAAAGGTCGAAAAGCTTTTAAAAATTTCCCATCTGGATCAGGTCCGAATTTGGTTCTTGGTCTTTCTAGTCCAACCAAGCCGGAAGTCCGATAATTTGGCGTAACTTCTCCAAGGGTATGAATCCCATCTCCGTTAAAGTGGTACTGGCTAGACGTATATACAACTCCTACCAGATTTATCTCGTTTAGATATAAACAGAGGTGGATGAGCGAGTTCATATCATCTATTTCGCCATCCGTTGTAATAATTGTTTTTACTTTTACCATTATCATTCTCCTTGGTTCTTATAAATACATTCTATTAAAATTTAGTATAAATAGTTAAGTTATATTCACTTAATTTTATAGATAATTTCTAATGATATACGCTATTAATTAAGTTTAATAACTTAATTAAGCCAGTTCTCAATCAGAAAACTGGCTTAATCTATATTGAAATAAATCACAAAAGTTTCTACATCACTGTACGTAAGGAGTTAATAATCCCCTTCTGCAAAAAATACGATTTTGCGCCATAGAGTAAAGTATATACATTTTCATCGCGCGTGATACTAATTGAACCTAGACCCATTAGTTCTTTTTCATGTACAATCTCTTTATCATATACCGTAATCACAAGTGAAGTGACACCAGCCTCGACATGTTTGATGTTCTCTTGTCCACCAATATGTTTGATGATTTGCTTTACCATCTTTTCACCTTCATCACGAATAATTAAACCTGTAGATAGATGTCGGAAGTATAATCTTGTAGCTAAGAAGTATACGATTGCGGAAATCACACCAACAATTACAACGATAATCAAATTACGATATAAACTTGTAAATTTTAAGTAGCTTAATAATTCTGGTAGTGTTCCTATCGTTGCGGTTACTGCATTGGTATCACTTGTAACATAACCCAGATTGACGTGTAATGTTGAAAATAATCCGTATAAAAATCCGTTATATCCAAGATGGAAAAAGAACAGTAATGGACTTACCATAAACATCATAATTTGTAGAGGAATTGTTGTGCCTGAGATTAAAGAAATCAGTGTACCTACAATACAGAGTCTTTTGACTTTTGCACGTTGTACCTTTGAAGTACCAATACTGTACATCCCCCAAATCATTGCTGGAAGCGCAAAGATATTCATAACATAATACGGCGCAAATAATCTTCCTGCCCCGGATGTAAGGGTTCCTGCAGCTAACTGTGCTGTCCATACATTTGCGTCGCCCACGACCGTAGCACCTGCAATATTTGTCCATGACCCGCCAGATGCCGTATACCATAGTGGTTGTCGAACAAGTGCATTCAAGTGAAATAATTGAAGAAAACGATCTGTGATTCCATAAAGAATCATATTAAATGGGCTACCTAAATCAGAAGAAATGTAATTAACTAACCGTACAATAAATAAGATACAGTATGGCCATATCACACCAAATACTGCACCCGCTAATAAACAATACACAACAGTCTTTACTATCGCATCTAGTTGTTTGATTGGGGATGATTGACCAATCTCAAGATGATTTGTTTGACATGCGACATACGTTACCATCGTTACGATAATCGTTCCAATCATGCCCGTTAATATTGGATAATGGGCAGAACCCGATAAGTAACTAACTGATGAGGTAGCTGTACCAATGTTGAATACTGCATTATATGCATATGATGGTAAAACTGGTGCCGGTACAAACATCGTTGCGATATGGAATGCGAAATATCCAACTAAACCTGCAGCAACCGTTACTGAACTATTTTTCTTCTGTGTTAATAGTCTTAATAAAATGAGTACTGGTGCATACATTAAAATTGTACGTGCGATAATTCCTAATGATTCCCCTACCATGAAGACACCATCATTAGCGATGATGGTGACTAATCCATAAGATGGATGAAGAATCAGATTTGATATACCACATAGAAAGCATGCGAGCGCAATAACAATGAGTGGAAATTTCAAGATTTGAAAATATGAATGCATGTATTGCATACTAGCCTCCTATTAAAATAGTGAATTTAATTTTTTGAAATAAGAAATTTTCTTTCCTTTGATCATGCGTACACGCTTTTGATCACAAACACGAATCTCGAACTCTTTTATATCATCAATTGGATAAACATCAGAGTCTACACCAAGAATTGCTTTCTCGAAGCTTTCAGAACTTAACTTCACTCTTGTATCTTTACTTAATACGATTGGCGCATACAGTGAGCGTGATTTACTATGATGGATACCTGCAATCTCGGAAAGCTCAATTAAATCTAATCCCTCTTGAATTACTGCTCCACCTAGAGAGCGGTTATATGCAGTAGAGCCAAGTTGTGTACATACACACATACCTGTACCACGGAATGTCTCTAAATATTCATCACTTAGATGAACATCTAAGATTT
>JABZLU010000060.1:0-5790 GCA_015256605.1 Solobacterium sp. | reverse complement strand
TGAGAAGCGAATACCCATCTTATCCTTAGCATGCAATAACAATTTATTGCGAATCTTCATCTCACCAAAATGCTCATCCTTTACAGCAATACCCAATCTATCACCATTGACATTCGCATTCATGAAATACTCATTCGCAAATTCAATTACCTTCTGTTCATCACCCCAGACTTCAATGACCGCTCTACCACGTTCACCATAAATGGCAGGAAATTTATTATCTGGTGTAAAACCTACAAATGGTTTTTTCTCATGTTGCAAGAAGTAATGCATATCTTCCATGCCAGTTTCTTCATTTGTTCCAAAGATGATATGTATCGCTGTCTTTGGCTGCACCCCTAAATCTTTTAATGCAAGCATGCCATACATTGCCGCAAAGAGTGGGCCCTTATCATCTAACGCTCCACGTCCCCAAATTCTTCCATCATGGATTGCAGCGGAAAAAGGTGGATCAATCCAACCATCACCAACTTCAACAACATCTACATGCCCAATAATACCAATATATTCCTCACTATCACCGAAACTGCCATAGCCCATATAACCATCTACATTTTTCGTTGGCAGTCCCTCTCGTCTACAAATTTCAAGTGCTTTTTCCAAAGCATTTGCAGGCCCAATTCCGAAAGGCTTTTTCTCTTGTGGCTCACCACGTCTTGAATCAATTTGTACCATTGTACAAATGTCATCAATCATATCTTGTTTCCGTCTTTCAACCTGCGCAAATATCTCTTCCTTATTCACAATTGATCTCTTTTCTTTTAATCCTATATACATGCATGTATATAGATTTCTCTATTTTTTAAAATAAGCCCGAACAGTTAGAGTTTGTCCGGGCTTGACTTATTCTAATAACAAATTGTTTCTTTTAAAGCTTCAAGATTTTCCGGATGATTTACGGATGCATCAATGAACTTTGCCATATTTTCAAATGACTCACTCAATCCTGTTCCACCTTTCTTAGGCATCTTAAGGATTGTAATGTCATTCTTATATTGTGCAATCACTTCTTGATTTTCAATTGCCATCATACTTGCGACTTTTGCCGTTGTTTTTTCTGCAATTAATTTTGCACAACGAGCAGCCATCTCACTGTATTCAGGGAAGTTAAAGCATGGCCCACACAAGACAAAATCTGGTTCCAATTTCTTCACCATCGCAGTCATCTTCATAACCACTTCATCTTTATTCTGCTTGTAGTAATCCATTCCACAATAAAGTGTTGCACTAATCTGACCGCCTATCTCCTTCAAATATGGTTCTAAAAGCATTGCAGTCCCAGCAATCTCTCGTGTTGCACTTAGTGTACAATCAGGGTTGCTCTTACCACCTGCTCCAGCTAAGCCGGAATCAAAAATCAATATTACTTTCATATTAGTCTAACTTCAAATCATCGAAGGACAATTCATCAAGTTCATCCTTCTTCTCTTCCTTTGCTAACTTCTCTTCTTCCTCTAGATACTTACTATCTTGCATCTTGAAGAATGGATAGTAGAGAGCCATGTCTGCAAGTAGCATTAACAACTGTAAGAATACAGCATTAATCGAACCAGTCGTCAGATAACCTGAAATAAAGATTGGCGTTGTCCATGATAACTGAACACCAGATGTAACTGGAATGAATCCTACTGCAGTTGCAAGTTGTCCAATAATTGTATTCATAACTGGCGCTAAGATAAATGGAATTACCATGATAACATTCAATACCATTGGGAAACCAAAGATAATTGGTTCATTGATACCGAAGATACCAGCAGGAAGTGCCATTCTTCCTAATGTCTTTAAACGCTTGGACTTTGCCATAAATGTCATCATCAATACAAGACCCAATGTAGATCCTCCACCACCGAAGTTGCAGAAGAAATCTGAGAATGCTGATGTAAATACATTTGTCATTGGTAAACCAGCCTTAGCCAATTCATAGTTCTCTAATGTTAATGCCTTATGAATTGGAGCGAAGATTGTATTTGTAACAGCAGGTCCATTGATACCAAAGAACCAGAATAATGTACTTAAGAACTGATAGATAACTTCAAATGCTTGAGACTTACCTAAGCCAACTAACGGAGCTTGTAATACTTGATAAATAAATGTATGTACATTTCCAAAAGGAGTATTAACGAAGATCATGTTGACGAAGAAGAACACAAGCATGGATAATCCTGCAGGAATTAATGCAGCAAATGAATCCATAACTGCTGGTGGAACACCATCAGGTAACTTAATAACAAGTTTCTTCTTAACTGCAAAAGCAAAAATTTCTGTAGAAATAATTGCTACAATCATTGCCAAGAAGATACCCTTTGTACCTAAATGACCAAATGAGAAACCAGAGAACATCTTGCCATCTGCATTCACAAATGCTGCATGTTTCATTGGAGTAATCATCAAGAATGTAACAAGAGCAACAACTGCAGATTCAATCTTATCTACACCCTTTTCACGTGCATATGCATATGCAATACCCATAACAGATAATAATGCATAGCAATCAAATGTAACTGCAGTTACTGCGTCAAAATATTTTTCCCATCCTTCACCAGCAAATGTAGCAATCATCTCTGACCAACCTTCGATTGGGAAGTTGGAGATTAATAGGAAAATAGATCCAACGATAACTACTGGCACTGCATACATAAAGCCATCGCGGATAGCCACTAACACCTTATTCTTAGATAAGGCATCAGCGATTGGGATAAGGAACTTTTCTAAAGCCTTAATCATAATAATTATTTACCTTCGCTTTCTGCTTTCTTCTTTTTAATTTCTAAAATGGCACGTTTGAGAACTCTCTCTCCGTCCATGTTACCGTACTCTTCAGTATCAATAACGAAAATTGGTTTTCCAAGATGGCCATAGCGGTCTACAACCTTGTCATATAGATACTTAACCTGTGGACCTAAAAGAATAGCATCTGGATTTTGTTCCGTAATGATTTTATCTAATAAATTATCAGAGAATGCTTTTACTTCAATATCTAAAGAATGTTGATCTGCAACCTTCTGCATTTTACTTGCCATCATAGAAGTAGACATCCCCGCATTACAGAACAGATAGATTTTATGCATAACTTTCCCTCCTTTCTATCGTTCTACCACTATGTTAATCGCAAAACTAAACTATAATCCTTAATTTATCTGCCGCATGCTAGGAAACTTTACATCCTTTCTCTTCCAAAGAAAAAGGATGTGACAAAGTTCTACCTCATCAACATCCAATGTATCATTTTATTTAAACTCTTTTTTGTCTTTTCACTAACGCAACTACACTAACGAAAATAGCAGACATCATCGCAATCACAGAAGCGAACACATCCGTCTTATCCGCCGTAGCAGGTGTTGTTGGTGATGCTGGTGTAGATGGTGTTGTAGCACTAGGCACTGTATATACATGCACTAAATCACCATTCGCTTCTCGATGAGAAGATACAAACTGATAACCAGCAATTGTATCAACTGGATTCAAACCATATGTTGTAGGTTTAAGTACTGTTCCATCATCCGCAACATAATGGGTATAGTCAATACCTACACGAATAACACGATTTGTAGATGATGTGAAATGTACATCTCCACTGAATTCTACCCAACCAAAAGTATCAGTTATTGTCGTATCTGTTGTAGCATTTTCAAAATCTGTTTTTAGGCCATTATAAATCACATCTGAAGTATATAGATGATAATTTTGCTCACTTCTGTCCGAGAAAGCAGTAATCTTAAATGTAGCAGATTTCATACCAAATGAACCTTCAGTCACAACGGTCTCATTTGACTTTAGAGACTCGTCAATCTGGACGATTGTATCATAAGAATATTTGTCTTCCATTGGAACTTCCATACGCCAGTATCCTCTTTTATAGACAAATGCTGTTGCTTGGTCGCCTTCAATATTACTGTAGTCATTAGGATATGACGCATAATAAATTTTAAATCTAGGATCATTTGCTTCAATTGGCATATCACCCATTATCCCAGAGTCAACATGATGAGCATTAATGTATCCGTGACTCATACTCATAGGCAATGATTCATCAAAGTTAAGTAATGTCGGATAATCTATCGTAAATTCTGTATTATCATCTTGTCTAATTAAAGTTATACTTTTCGCAAAATAACAATTGAATTCATGACCATTCAAACTAATATACTCTGGGGTACTACTAAATTTATACCATGTAATTGTATTCCAATCCTTTACCCTTACTTGTATTTTATTAAGTCCATAAGTACCCGGTGGATCATAATTGAAAAGATAATCATTTTGAAGTTGTAATGTATCATTTGGCTTACGGAATACCGATACATAATTATTAGCCCCTGGGAAAGTGTATATACTTGGTGCCGGTGGTGTTGGATTAGTTGTTGCGATATTCCTTGTATCTCCATCAACAGGTTGTGTAGCTAAAAATGCATCAATCGCATTCTGCTCAGTTGTTGAGATTGTAGGTGATGCATATACAGATACTGCATTGCCTACTAAAAGTGTAGAAGACATTAGAAGTGATAGTCCTAATGCAGCTGTATTTACTACTCTTTTTCTATTTTTTATAGTTTTCATCTTTCCGTCCCTTAAATCGATGAGATTTAGTTCCGGTAGAAACGAATCATTCTCTCCTTCATTTCTTTTGGAACTGGTAAATTCTCAACAATGTAGTAGTATCCTACTAATCGATTGTCTACGACTTGTTTCACACGTCTTAGATATGCTTGTCCCACCTCATCTTTAGGCACATACTGATAATTTGATGTCCAGAAAGATTGAATAAATAAGGCCGAAATCAAAAGATTAACTTCCCTATCTAAATCAGGTGTTAAATTTGAGAAGATATGTGCAAATACTTTATCTAACACTAAGTGCTTTTCATTTCTAACTGTCATGATAGATGTTTCATTTGTTTGGTTATAGTTATAAACGATATCGTTTATATAATATACACATCCAGCAGTCGCAATTAAAATAGGCCATAGTGATAGGTCTTCATAATAAGAGAATTCCAAGTATCTTAATTTCTCAAATAATGACCGGTCGTAAACTGAAATTGTTCGACATGGCAATAAGAAGGAAGCTCCACGAATGGATATCTCACCCGAACTTCTTCCTTGATAAGCAGGCAGGTTTTTTACACCATCATACATAGTGCAATTTCCCTTGCAAATCTTATATCCTTTTTTGATACCGCCATACAACTTTTCAATATATTCAGGTTCAACCCAGTCATCCACGTCGACAAATGACAAGTATGGTCCAGTTGTATTTTCAATTCCTAAATTTGATGCATGTCCTAAATCAGCCACATCAGTCACTAAGATACGGATACGTTCATCCTTCTGCATCCACTCTCTTACTTTTTCTTCTGATGAGTCGGTTGTTCCATTGATGACACAGAGAATCTCAAGGTTCTTATATGTCTGTGCAACAACGTTAGATAGACATTTATCGATGTACTTTTCCCCGTTATAAATTGGGATAATAATAGAAATCATCGGTTCGTTCATAGTTGGTCTCCTGTATATTATTTTTATTAGTTTGAATTGTTTTTGCCATTGCTAAAAAAACCATCAAACTCGTCCAAATACATTCTACACGATTTCTGATGATTAAAAACTTATATTTGCTAGGCCCTGCGAGCATATTCTCACATACAAAAATGTACTTTACAACAGCAATTATTAATTTTTCTTTAAGTTTAGGAAATTTCCATTGACTTATTCTTTTTATGGTGATTGTTATTATCAATGATTTATTAAAATTATTCAGTATTTATCTATATTTTCACGAAAAAGATCTATC
>JABZLU010000005.1:0-18152 GCA_015256605.1 Solobacterium sp. | reverse complement strand
GTGGAAGGCAATTGCAGCGCAAGCAATGCATGGTGAATTTGGTAACCCAGAAGCTTTCTGTACCGATGTGAATGCGACAAACTGGATGAGTGCGACAGTCGCTACTTCCAATGAAGAAATCATTCGCTATATCACAAACATCTGCAAGCGTGACCCACGCACTGGTAAGGTTACGACAGGTGGTATCGTTACGGTAAAAGATAGTACGGATAACTGGTATCTATCTTGGACTATCAACCGTCAACCACAGTTTAAGTCGCAGGATAAAGGCCTCGTATTAATTTGGTTATATGCATTAAATACGAATAAAGAAGGTAACTATATCAAGAAGCCAATGCGTGATTGTACGGGTATCGAGGTATGTGAAGAGTGGTTATATCATATTGGTGTTCCAACCGATAAGATTGCGACACTTGCCCAAGACGCATGTAATACAACGACATGTTTCATGCCATATATCAATGCGTTCTTCCAACCACGTAAAGAATCTGATCGTCCAAAGGTTGTACCAGATGGAGCGGTAAACTTTGCCTTTATCGGTCAATTTGCGGAGACACCAAGAGATACAATCTTTACAACAGAATATTCCATGCGTACAGGTATGGAGGCTGTGTATACGCTCTTAGATATTGATCGTGGTGTGCCTGAAGTTTGGGCTAGTAAGTATGATATACGTGAACTATTGCGAGCATGTTACTACGCGATTGATAAGAAGCCAATTACAGAAGTAAAGGAATTATCCTTTATCGAAAAATTTGTACTCAATCAAGTGCTGAATCGTGTAAAGGGAACTGATATTGAAATTCTGTTAAAGGATAGTGGACTCATTAAATAGAAAGTTTAGTTAAAAAGGAAAGTGATGAGCTTTCCTTTTTTTAGGCGTATAATATGGATACAGATAGTACCTACTTGAATCAACCACAATTCCATTCCATGCGTCATTCATCCAGTACTTGTCTAATTTTAAATAATTGGAAAGGGAGTTTTATGAGTAAACAGAAGTTATTATTTTTATGTTTCTATTTAACAGCTTTAACTTTGATGGGTATCACGATACAGTTTTTTACTAAGATTTACTTGGCAGGAATTTATATGAATGATACCTGGGTATCAGCACCACTTACAATTTTCATTTTAATTACAATTGTGTTGTTTGTTAGGGCTTATTGGATTTATCGAAAAATACCAAAAGACCAGGAATAATAGAAAGGTTCTCTTGCAAAAAGAGAACCTTTTAAAAACGAATTTATTTATAAATTTGAAATACTTTGTACAATTGCGATTGCGATATTTGCGTCATGTGAGATACTCACTTCAAGTTCAGGATGGTCTTTGATGTAAGGTTTTCCACTTTCATCATTTAGGATACTGTACTGTAGGTAATCTTTATCCTGGGTTGCCTTGAAGATAGCTTCTTTCGCCGCAAAGCGTCCCGCAAAGTATTGTTTTTTCTGTGTGGTAGTATGCTTTAAGGAGAATTCCACCATTTCAGATTGTGTTAAAACGTGTGAAATGATGGGTTTTTCTAAGTCAATACGATGCATATCTACGATGTCTACGCCTAACATGGTATTATTATTACATAGTTGCGTGCATTTGGCGAATGCTTGCACAGTCAGTCAATCGACTGTAAAATATTGCAGAGGTTAATATGAAAGAAAAGAAGAATAAAAAGAAATTATCTAGAGTGGGAAGAATCGCGCTTGATATCATTATGGTTGTATGTCTAGGTGTTGCGATTTTTTCTGGCTATCAGTTATATAAAGGTTTAGCAAGTTATAACCAAGCAGGAAATGCGTATGATAACTTACGTAAGAATGCCGTTACAACTAAGAAGGATACTGACAAAGATGATACAACTTCTACATTAGACTTTCAGAAGTTGTTAGAGCAGAATCCAGATTGTGCTGGTTGGATTACACTTCCAAACTCCAATGTAGATTATCCGGTTGTGTTTGGTGCTAGTACAGATGAAAATAAGTATGGCAATAGCTATTACTTGGACCACTTATTTGATGGCACATACAATCTAAGTGGAACAGTATTTATTGATTACAACAACGGAAGAGATTTCAACCATAAGAATACTGTGATTTATGGTCACCATATGTTAAATGACTCGATGTTTGCGGATATCGAAAAGTATAAGGAACAGTCTTACTATGATAGTCATAAGGAACTGGTTTTCCAAACACCAAATGGTACATATAAGATTTATCCTGTTGCAGGATATTCTACAACGGGTACGGGTAACTATGTACAATATGACTTTGGTAGTGATAGTGAATTTTTAAGTTATATCGATCGTTTCGTGTCTGCCTCAACATTTAAGAGTGATGAGACAGTTTTAGCAACAGACCAAATTGTAATGTTGTCGACATGTTCCTATGATGTTGATGATGGTAGATATGTATTAGTTGGAAAGCTGGTTAAAGCTTCATAAATAAGGAAAACATTTATGACGGAACAAAATCCAAACAGAGTAATTCGAAAGAAGAAAAAACGTAAGAAGAGATATATCAGCGCAAGATTTTTATGGTTGATACTTTTCCTTGCGAGTATTGTATTTGCGATTACATTCTGGCGTATGCCAATGTTTCCAACGAAGTGGAGTATTATCGTAGTACTTGTACTTGCGGTAATTGATTGGTTAACGTTCTTATTAACATCGAAGGTAAAGCCGAATAATGTATTTGCACAGGTAGTAAACACGGTGCTTGCGGTAGCGCTCATTATTGTAAATATTGCACTACCGTACTATACAGACCGCTTAAGTAATGTCTTTTCTTCTGTATTAGGAAATGAGGTTAGAATTGGCATCTATGTTATGACAGATGCGTATAAAGAGAAGCACAAGGATGTTTTCGCTAACTCTCAGTACAAAGAGAGTATGAAGTTAGCGGAATATCAAAACGCAAAATTTATCACTGCCTTAGGTGTTGATGGAAATAATCAAAACTACACATTAGACAAGCTTCGTGTGGATTTAAAGAATGATAATCTAAAGACAGTCAACAGTAGTTCCGTGCAGTCTGCAGTAAAAAACTTGTATACAAATCAAGGTGATGTATTGTTGTTGAGTGATTCGTATTTATCGACAGTTTTAGAGACAGATGAATTTAAGAATTTTAAGACAGATACTAAACTGATAGGTAGTTATTTCCGCAAGGTAGAAACAACCCAAGCAACAGAAGATAAGACAAACCTTGCGAATACACCATTTACATTCTTTATTGCGGGAAATGACCAGCCAGGTGAGTTAAGCTTGGAAGGTAGAACAGACGTAGATATCGCAGTAACGGTAAATCCAAATACACATCAGATTTTGATTACGAACTTGCCACGCGACTCTTATATTCCAAATCCTGCATATAAGAATCAGAAAGATAAATTAACGCATCTTGGCTTAAATGGTATTCAGAATACATTAAAGGGTGCTAGTAACTTACTTGGGACAGATGTGAATTACTACATGTTAGTAAACTTTACGACATTTGAAGATATTATTAACGCAATTGATGGTGTTGATATTGATAATCCATTTGAATTTACAACACACTTTACAGGCCGTACGTATCCACAGGGTACATTACATCTTGATGGAGAGCTAGCGTTAGAGTATGTACGTGAACGTTATAGTTTGCCTAACGGTGACTTTGATCGTAATCTCCATCAACAAATTGTACTCTCTGCGATTATTCATAAGTTGTTAAGTCCAGAATTAATTAGTTCGTTTAATAATATTTTGAGCGCCTTGCAAGGCAAGTTCTTGACCAATGTTTCTACGGATTCGATTTATGCATTATGTAAGAAACAGTTGGATCAGAATATCCAATGGAATATTGTGAAGTATCATCTTGATGGTGATACTGGTAACGAATACTGTGCATCCGCACCGGATCAAGTATTATCCGTTGTATACCTGTACCAAAATCAAGTAGACTTTATTAATACTGAGATTGATAAAGTAATGAATGATGAAACCATTTCCCAGGAAACGTTGCCTGAGGGAACTAACAATAATTCCACAAATTAGGAGGATTTATGTACCGTATTAATGAGTTATATGATTTAGAACACACAGCTGCGAAAGACTATTTATTACAATTTACGTACCCATGGGAAGCTCTTTCTGGGATTAAGGATTTCATCCTAAAGCTAGGTGAAAGCTTAGATAAGGAAGAATATACAGAAGTATCCAAACATGTTTGGATTCATAAGACAGCGACAGTATTTCCATCTGCGTATATTGGTGCACCATGTATTATTGGGCCACGTACAGAAGTGCGTCATTGTGCGTTCATTCGCTCTGCGGCACTTGTTGGATCAGATTGCGTGGTTGGGAATAGCTGTGAGCTAAAGAACGTTATTCTATTTGATCATGTTCAAACTCCGCACTACAACTACGTAGGAGATTCTATCTTAGGATATTATTCTCATATGGGTGCAGGTTCTGTTACATCGAATGTAAAGAGTGATAAGAGACTGGTTACGATTCGTGAGGATGATCATCGTATTGATACGGGTCTTAAGAAGTTTGGCGCAATGCTTGGAGATTATGTTGAGGTAGGATGTAACTCAGTACTTAATCCAGGCACTGTGATTGGTAGACACTCTCGTGTATATCCAACATCTTGTGTAAGAGGTGTAGTACATGAAAATAGTATCTGGAAGAATGATGGTACCGTTATTTCAATTCATGAATAAAACAAAATATAGTTGCGATTATACGCAACTATATTTTTGTTAGTAGGTATTCAACGTTTTCGCGCTTTGTCGCAAAGGATGTCACAAAGCGTACAGCAGTATGTGTTTCATCAATCTTTGCCCAAGGGGTAAAGGCAAACTCTTTGGAAAGTTCTTCTAGCTTTGCGTTTTCAAAGATTGGAAAAAGTTGGTTTGTTTCAGCGGGGAAGTAGAAGTGATATCCCTTTGATTGAAATCCTTTGGTGAGTATATCTGCCATATCGATAGCATGTTTTGAGATTGTGAGGTAGCGATTATCTTTAAAGAGTTCTTCAAATTGGATGCCAAGCATTCTACCCTTGGCTAGCATTCCGCCGTGTTGTTTGATGGCGTAGCGGAAATCTTTCTTGTATAAATCATTTAAGATGACAATACATTCGCCAAATAGGGCACCAACCTTTGTACCACCGATATAACATACATCGCATAGATTTGCGATATCTTCAAATGTCACATCATTCTTTTTGGTCACTAGACCATAACCAAGTCTTGCGCCATCGATAAAGAGGGGAATGTTGTGGTTTTGACATACTGTATATAACTCTGTGAGTTCTTGTTTAGAGTATAGAGTACCACTTTCTGTGGGAAATGAAATATATACAATACCTGGTTGTACTGTGTGCTCAGAACTGGCGTCACTATAGTGTTCTTGAATCAGTGTGTCGACTTGCTTGGCTGTGATTTTTCCGTTGGATGTTGGTAATGTTAGACATTTATGTCCTACGGATTCAAGTGCACCTGTTTCATGTGCGTTAATATGACCGCTTTCCGCACAGATTGCGCCTTGGTGGTGTTTTAAGATAGATGTGATAACGGCGATATTGGTTTGTGTGCCACCAACCATGAAATGAATATCCGCATCGTTACGCTTGATGGTTTGTTTGATTAAATTTGCGGCGTTGAAACAATGGTTATCTTTACCATAGCCAATGGTTTGTTCATCATTTGTATTTGTTAAGGCTGTTAGTATTTCAGGGATACAACCCTCTGTATAGTCACTATCGAATCGAATCATCTAATAACCTCCATATTTCGCGCTATAATTATAAAGCATAGAGATAAAAGTAGAAAAGAGGAAGTATATGCGTCGTTTTAAAGCAGAAGAGATTCAAGAAATCATTGAGATATTAAAAAAGGATGGGGTTATTAGTGTACCGACGGATACGGTATATGGTGTATGTTCGCAGGTATCAAGCCATCAAGCAGAAGAGAACCTTAGAAATGTAAAACATCGTCCTCTAACAAAGGCTTTTCCAGTGATGTGTGCAGATCTTGAACAGATTCAAGAGATTGCGGAAGTAGATGATAGAGCCAAGAAGATTATTGAAGGCTTTATGCCAGGGCCGCTAACCGTCATATTAAAGCGTAAAGATGGAGTCAATCTATCCCAAGAAAACTTAGATACGATTGCGATTCGCATGGCCACGTCAAATACTCTTGCGAAGATCATCAAAGGTTTAGGAAGACCAATCTTTATGACAAGTGCGAATCAATCGGGAGAGCCAACTTGTACATCGTTAGATGAGATTGAAAAGAGTTGTCCCGATTTAGATGGAATGCTAGAAGGTGATGTATCCTTTGGTGAAGCAAGTACCATTGTAGATTGCACAAAAGAAGAACTAGCTATTTTAAGACCAGGTCCAATCACCATGCAGGACATCACAGAAAAATTATTGAAATAACTCGTGATATCCTTGCATGTATGGGTATCTTCTTATATCATTTAGAACAGGAAATATGGAGGAAAGAAGATAATGTTAGAAGTATTGAATCATCCCCTAATTACACATAAGTTGACACAGATGCGTCGTAAAGACTGCGGAACAAAGGATTTCCGTGAGAATCTTGACGAGATTGCGGAATTAATGGCATATGAAGTATGCCGTGACTTACCAACAAATCCAATTGAAATTGAAACACCGGTTGCGAAGTGTACTGGTTATGAATTAAGTAAAGAAGTAGTCATCGTTCCAATCTTGCGTGCAGGTATTGGTTTATTAGATGGTATTAGACGTCTGGTTCCTACAGCAAAGGTAGGTTTTATCGGTATGTATCGTGATGAAACAACTTTAGAACCTGTAGAATATTTTGCGAAGTTCCCAAGCCATTTAGAAGACACTATCGTTATGGTTGTTGACCCAATGTTGGCGACTGGTGGTAGTGCAAAGGATGCGATTGCGCAAATCAAGAAGCGTGGCGCAAAGAATATTAAGCTTGTATGCTTAGTGGCTGCACCAGAAGGTGTTAAAGTAATTCAAAAGAGTCATCCAGATGTAGATGTATATATCGCCGCATTGGATGACCATCTCAATGAAAATGGTTATATCGTACCTGGATTAGGGGATGCTGGCGACCGTATCTTCGGTACAAAGTAAGACATGTCCAATCTGTACTTTATCTTGCGCTCCGTTGTATATTTATTGATGTTCCTTGTGACGTGGTTTGCGATGGACGCAATCAATTATGAAAAGTTATTACGCAAAAATAAAGTGAATCAAGCACAGGCGCTTTACTTCATCCTAGTGATGGCAATTGCATACCTAGCAGGTTCATTTATATTAAGTTTTTTCCATTTTGGATAAAGTAAGCAGGCAATCACAATAATTTGTGGTTGCCTGTTCTGTTATATAATTAACGCCAATTTAATTAATAATATTGAATTATTTAATAATTACAATATAATTATTAAATAGATGTAGGTGGTGTCTTGATGTATTCGTTTGAATGGGATCAATATAAAAGTAAAATTAACCAATCTAAACATGGTGTGACATTTGAAGAAGCATGACAGTGTTTTATGATGAAAATGCATTATTAGAATATGATAATTTGCATTCAAATGATGAAGATAGATTTCGTATCTTAGGAAGTAGTGAATTAGGAAATATATTGTTGGTTGTTCACTGCATTAGAGAGGAGAAAATAATTAGAATCATATCATCTCGAAAAGCAACGTTAACAGAAAGACGGAATTACGAAAGGGGTATTTGAGTATGACAAAAAAAGATGAATATCTAGAGAAAGAGTTTAATTTTGAAAAAGCGATTAAAAATCCATATGTGAAGGAATTAAAGCGGCAAGTTACGATTAATATTAATAAATCTGTGATTGACTATTTTAAAAATGAGTCGATGCATACGGGTATTCCTTATCAAACATTAATTAATTTATATTTAGCAGACTGTGTAAAGGAAAAGAAGAAACTAAAAATGAATTGGGAATAATCCTTGTTTTATTCAATTGTTTTAGTAGTGAAAAATGAAGAATAATTATATTTTGACTTAAGATAATAAATGACTGTATCATTCGACCATTTGAGGACATGCATTTGGTCTTTTGTAGTTATATTCATAAACTTTGAGAAATGATGTGGAGTTTCTAGTTTCCCTTTGAATATAGAAGTAAAGGGGAAACAATGATATGAAAGATAAGGCAGAAAAGTATGATTTATGGCATCATTATATGTCCTACCGCAAGGATCTCTATCGGATTATACAACCTCATAATATTGAAGCGGGTATGATATCTGAAGCAAACTGGGTGATACGTTCACGTTATCAATCAGGGAAGGATATTGGTATCAGTGTAAAACCAGGTGATATTTGTTATATCGAATTTGGTCAATCATACCTGAATGAAATGGGTTATCAACATTTTGGTTTAGTCGTATCTGTGTGTGCAAAGAAAGCTTTGGTTGTTCCGATGACTTCCAATGAGGCAACATATCAAAAAGCGTATGATTCTATCTATCATCCACAGGGGAAATATCACTTAATGAAGATTGGTTTAATAAATGGTTTGAATAAACCATCAGTTTTATTTTTAAATGATATACGTTTTATCAATACAGCTAGAGTGATTGATATTAAAGCACATATTCCTGTTACAGCACCTATGTTTAAAGAAGTTCAGAAAAGAATGTTGAAAGTGATGTTCAGCACAGAGTGATGGGATATGTTATTATACTGGCATGGAAAAACTACAAGGAAAGTGGTTAGTTGCGGTATCGTCTGGACCAGATTCGATGGCGTTATTACAAATGTGTATTGATACTGGTGTTGATTGTGCAGTTGCACATGTTAACTATCATCATCGTCCAGAAGCGGATGAAGAAGAAAACTATATCCGCAGTTTTTGTGTGGAAAGAGGAATTTCAATCTTTGTGCATAATGATCCATTTGTTTATACGGGGAACTTTGAGGCTGCGGCACGTGAGTTACGCTATCGCTTTTTTGTGGAGATTGTAAGACGTGAAGGATTTCAGGGTGTATTGATTGGTCATCATCAAGATGATTTATTAGAGACGTATATCATGCAGGAAAGTAAGAATATTGTGCCAGAGTATTATGGCTTGCGTGAAGAGATGTTAATGCATGGTATATTGTTTAAAAGGCCTTTACTGCAAATGACGAAGGAAGAACTTGTTATATACTGTAAGGAACATGAATTACGCTATTATATCGATGTGACAAATCTAAGTGATGAGTATACGCGAAATCAGATTCGCCATCAAATTGTAGAACCGATGACTTCCTTCGAAAGAAGCGTATATCTACGTGAAATCAAACAAAAAAACGCTATTATGCAGGAAAGAAGATGTCGTGTGAAAACCTATATTCGACAAGACAAGATTCTGTTAACGACATATCGTGCATTAGCGCAAGAGGATAGAGTAACAATGCTAAGAATGTTTGTGGAAAAGACACCACACTATTCTTTAAAGCATTTGCAGGGGATTGATGAAACTATCATGCATGCATGCGATTTTATAATTCCGCTGGGTGAGTTTTCGTTAGTGAGTGATGGGACATATCTTTTGAAGTATGTTTCAGAAAAACCATATTGTTATGTGTTTGAATCAATGGAGGAATTACAAGATATTCGTAAAGAACATTTCTACACAGAAAACGGAAGTTCTGGCGTCTTTGCGCTAACGCTAGAAGAGGCAGACTTTCCAATTCGGATTCGCTCTTTTCAAGCAGGAGATAAGATTCAAATGCGTTTTGGTTGTAAAGAAGTGCATCGTTTCTTTATTGACCGTCATATTCCAAAATATCAACGACAAACTTGGCCGGTTGTTGAGAACGCTGCGGGAGAGATTATTCTTGTGCCTGGACTTGGTTGTAATGTGCAGCATTACTCTACAATGCCTAATTTGAATGTGATACAATACTAATGTTATAAAAGGAGTTATTTCTCATGTGGGTAGAAAAAGATATAAAGAAAGTGTTAGTTAGTGAGCAACAGATTAGTGAACGTTCTAAGGAATTAGGCGCTAAGATTACAGAAGACTATACTGGAAAACAACCACTATTAGTTGCGTTGTTACGTGGATCAGTTCCTTTCTTAGCTGAGCTAATTAAACATATTGATTTAGACATTCAGTATGACTTTATGGATGTTAGTAGTTATGAAGGTACAGAATCGATTGGCGATATTCGTATCTTAAAGGATTTAGATACATCTGTGAAAGGACTAGATATCTTACTTGTAGAGGATATCGTTGATACAGGAAGAACAATTCAGACTGTACGTGAAACACTATTACATAAGGGTGCTAATAGCGTTAAAATCATTACACTATTAGATAAGCCTAGTCGTCGTGTCGTAGATATTAAAGCGGATTATGTTGGTTTTGAAATCGAAAATGAATTCGTAATTGGATTTGGTATGGATTTCGACCAGAGATATCGTTGTCTTCCATACATTGGTGTATTGAAGGACGAATGTTATCAATGCAATGAGGAGTAAATAAATGCAGAGAAATAAATTAGCAAACTTTCTCCCTTATCTTGTGGTCATTCTTGCGGTTATCAGCTTATTAGGATTAAACATGGGCGCTTCATCAGAGCGTATCAGTTACTATGAACTACAGAATGTCATTGAAAAAGAAAAGGTAGATGAAGTATCTGTCTCAATCGGGACGAATGTGACAGTCGTAAAGGGTGTTTACGAAAAGGATAAACAAAAAGTAACATTTACTGCGACAATTCCATCAACTTCTGATCAAATTGGACAGGTGATTAAAAATCTTGGAAATGAGTCCACTAAGTTGACAATTGTGGATGCGGACGCATCCAATATCTTCTTGGAAACAGTGGTATCCATTATTCCATTTATCTTATTTGCGGTATTTGCGGTTTGGATGTTAAACCGTATGAATGGCGCAAACGGTGCTAATGCGAAGGCATTTGAATTCTCAAAATCAAGAGCGAAATTAGAAGGTAAGATTCGTGTTCGCTTTAGTGATGTGGCAGGTTGCGATGAAGAAAAGCAAGAAATGGCAGAAATCATCGACTACCTCAAATATCCTAAGAAGTTTGAGAAGATGGGTGCTCGTATTCCAAAGGGTATCTTATTAAGTGGTCATCCAGGTACCGGTAAGACATTGCTTGCTAAGGCAGTTGCCGGTGAAGCAAATGTACCATTCTATAGTATCTCTGGTTCAGACTTCGTTGAGATGTTTGTCGGTGTTGGTGCAAGCCGTGTTCGTGACATGTTCAAGAAGGCACAACAGACTGCACCATGCATTATCTTCATCGATGAAATCGATGCGGTAGGTCGTCAACGTGGTGCTGGCTTTGGTGGTGGACACGATGAACGTGAACAGACATTGAACCAATTGCTCGTTGAAATGGATGGTATGGAAGAAAACACAGGTATTGTTGTCATTGCGGCAACTAATAGACCTGATGTACTAGACCCAGCATTATTACGTGCAGGACGTTTCGACCGTCAGATTACAGTAGCACTTCCAGACCGTAAGGGTAGAGAAGCAATTCTACATGTACATGCTCGCAATAAGAAGTTTGTAAAGGACTTAGATTTAGGTGCTTTAGCAAAACGTACGCCAGGTTTCTCTGGGGCCGATTTAGAGAATGTATTGAATGAAGCTGCGATTCTTGCGGTACGTGAAAACAAAGATGAAATCGGCATGAAGCAGATTGATGAAGCAATCGATCGTGTTATGATGGGACCTGCAAAGGTGAGCCGTACATATGATGATAAGACAAAGAAGTTAGTTGCTTACCATGAAAGTGGACACGCAATTATCGGCTTATTCCTAGAGAATGCACAGGTAGTACAGAAAGTCACAATCATTCCTCGTGGTCAAGCAGGTGGTTATAACCTTATGACACCGAAGGAAGAAAAGATGATGCATACAAAGAACGACTTACTCGATACAATCACTTCCTATATGGGTGGACGTACGGCAGAAGAATTATTCTTTGATGATATTACGACAGGCGCAAGTAACGATATTCAAAATGCGACAAATATTGCAAAGGATATGGTTACACTCTATGGTATGAGTGATCTTGGACCTATTAAATACAACGCCGGTAATGAGAATGTATTCTTAGGTAGAGATTATAACCAACCAAATAACGTTTCTGGTGAAGTTGCGTATGAAATTGATCAGGAAGTACGTAAGATCATTAATACATGCCATACAAAGGCAAGACAGATTATCGAAGCCCATAAGACAGAACTTGAAACAATCGCCCATGCATTAATGGAATATGAAACATTAACAGCTGAGCAGATTCAAAGAGTTGTAAAGGGTGAAGATATTTCTGCAGACTTCAAGTATGCAGAGAAAGAACCATCAGAACCGACTTCCGAAGAAACAATCAGCGAATAACGATAAGGTCACATAGTTTATATGCTATGTGGCTTTTTTGATGCATATATAAGAAAAAGCCACTAAATATGCATAAATTATTAGATATTATAAAAAATAATTTGAAAAAATATAAAATGAGGAATAGAATTGAATCGCATCGTAACTGAAACAATGGTTACTAATATTTCCTTCTACAAGTAGTGTACAAAGATAATCAGAAGATATGCATGGAATCAAAAAATGAGTTTTACTGATGTTAATTGAAGTAAAACTTTTTAAACAACAATAAATTAGCATAGAATAACATACATTTTTTGATGATAATTTAACATTTACTAGCATAATTTTTGCGCGATTACGCGAAAACATTTGTTATTGAGCGCGCAAATAATCAAAACTATGATTTATGTGGATAGGAGTAGCCAATGTTTTTAGTGAACAAAAGACAGTCCGAAACAATTGAAATATTAACGCAGACGAATCATGCAATCAAAATAAAAGAACTGGCAGAAAGATTCCATGTTAGTTCAAGAACAGTTCAGTATGACATCGATTGTGTGCGTAATTTTTTGCGTGAGTATAACATCCAGATAACGTATTCACGAAGGACAGGCTACCAAATTGTCGATAAGAAAACAGAAAATATTCAAAAAGTCTATCGAGCGATACATGAAATGGAAGATATTTCAGCAGAGGAAAGAAAGAACGTCGCGATTTTAAAACTACTAGAAGGATTAACATGCACGTATAGTTCACTGGCAGATAGCTTACGAGTGAGTAGGCAAACGGTTATCAATAATTTTGATAAAATCGAACAAAAAGTAAAAGACCTAAACCTTGCGATAAAGAAAGAAAAAGGGGTAGGTATTTTACTCGTTGGAGATGAAATCAACTTCCGGTTTGCGTTTAATCATCTGATTCTAAACAATAAATTAACGCAAGAAATATTAAATTGTACAGAATTTTGTTGTAATAAATCAAATATTACAATCGCAAAACAAATTATCAATCATGCGGAAAACAGTATGAAGATACGCTTCTTTGAGACAGCGGTACTTGAAATGGAGATTTGTTATGGATTATATCGTATCTCCAAAGGAAAACAATTAAACGAAGAAATCGATGTATATAAAGAAGAAGGATCCATTGATGAATTTCCGATGTTTAAATCATTCTATAAAACGCTTGATTTAATGCCGTTATCTCATTATGAGAAACGATATATAGTGAGCCTTTTGATGAGTACCAAGATTAAGTACAGCGACTCATCGCTTGATGTTTCAACAGAAGCGAAATCAATCGCAACTTTCTTAGCAGAGAAGTTGGAAATATTACATCCACTCAAAAGTGAAGAAAGAGAAAAATTCATGGAAGGATTGATGGCACACTTGGGCGTTGCTGTCTATCGAACGAAAAATCATATTCCAATCAAAAATGATTTACTAGAACAAATTAGAATTACCATTCCACTTATCTTTGAATATACAAAAGTTCAGATGATGGAATGTGGAAGAATGTATGGTGATTATTTCGATGATCATGAAATTGCATATATCGCAATGTACGTTGCTAGTGCATATGAATCAAGTTTAAAAGTACGATTAACAGTCAATATTTTGGTTGTTTGTTCTTATAGTAATACAACATGTTCAATCTTATATAGCAGGTTAAAACAAAACCTACCGGATTGTAATTTGTGGGGACCAATATCGAAAGAGGAAATCAAAGCGAAACAAACAAGTGAAGTTGATTTGATATTAACAGCAGGAGGAACTGTTGATACAGATGTTCCTCAGATTAGTGTCAATCCTCTGATTTATGTTGATGATTTAGATAAGATACAATCTAGAGTCTATCAATTATCATATGCGAAGTTATGCAAAGAGTTTTTATCAGAGTTTAAGGCAACAAGAGATGATAGACATATCTCTATAAAAAATCTAATTCGTGAAGATCATATTCAAATTGTTGAAAGTTGTAATCATTGGCAAGAGGCTGTACAAATCGCAGCTGAGCCATTGTTAAGGGATCATTTGATTGAAGAAAGATATGTTGAACGTGTGATACAAGAAGTATCGCAATTAGGAACATATATGGTCATTGTGCCTGAGTTTGCATTTGTACATGCAGGTGCTAAGGACGGAGTCATCAATGATTGCATGTCACTACTAATACTGAAGAAACCATTGGTATTTGGTGACCACGAACAAAAGATTGTAAAGAGTATTGTCTTGTTTGGAATCAATGATAAAAACGCAACACCTCTATTAGATTTGGTAGATATTCTACTAAATGGTTCAAATATAAGAATACTAACATCAGAAGAAATAACGAAAGATATCATTTTAAATCTACATAGTAAGTAACGAATATATGGAAGATGTTTGGTGTAATTTAACGAATTGATATTCGTCATCACCAAGGAGGGAATGAAATGAAACAGTTCAAGAAATTAATGGTGTTTATGTTAGCGGCATTAATGGTATTTGGAACAATCAAATATACACCGATTTATGCGGAGGATGCAGTAGCCAAAGAAGAAGGCGTATTTGATACTGTAACTTTTGAGGGTAAGAAGGACATTACAATCCATGCAGGAAAGCCATTTACTTTCACTCAAAAGATAAAGAAAGAAAACGAAATAAATACGGGTGAAGAGGAAATCATTCCTGAAACAGAAAACGCTTCTCAAGAAAAGAAGAAGCCAATCGTTACAGTGAAGGCAACACGAGAAGGCGATAGTGCAAAATATCGTGCGATTGTGTCAGAAGTTAAAACACCAGAAGGTGGAAACTTTGTATATCACGAAGGCGATACTACCTTTATGCCTGCTGAAGCAGAAGTAGGCAAAGAGTATGTAATTACATATCAAGCAGAAACTAGTATTGATGATGGTAAGACATGGCAAGCAGTTCCAGATGCTAAATACGAAGTACATGTAAAGATAGCAGAGAAAGAGGAACAAACTACCGAAAGTGAAGAACTATTAACGTCTGAAGAATCAGAAGACGAATATAATCAAGAAAACTTACAAATCACAGCAGATGATATTGTTTTCCATGGTGAAAATGAGAAGACTATTTCCATAGGAACAAATTATAACTTCTATGACATGAACAACATCTACGCATCAGGACCAAGTGATCATCATGAGTTGTACGCGATCACTGTTGAAGAAGTAGAAACACCAGAAGGTGGCTCCTATGTATATCAAAATGGTGATCAACAATTCACACCAACAAAAGATGATAGTAATTTAGATTACACAATTACATATGGTGTATCTGTAAGTACTGATGATGGCACAACTTGGCATAAAGTTGATAACGCAGAATTCGTAACAAAATTACATATAGCCAAAGCAGAAACTACAAGATCAGCAAGAAGAAGACGTAGTGTACCTATATATGCAGGCATGATATCTGAATTAAATATGAATCTGAAAGATGAATATTATACAGGTCAAGCTGTTTCGGCGGTTATAACCATGGCAATCAACGGAACATCTACTGTTGATGAACCTTTTATAGTTGAAATTTCTTTACCGAAGGATGGAATCTATGGACCAAATTCTACAGATACTAGATATCGTCTACAAATATCAGATTTTAACCAGTCATTGGATTCACAACTATCTGAAGATTCAAATAATTATAAGATGACATACAAGTTGGAAGCAGGATCAGTCGCGAAAGTATTTGGTATTCCGTTAAATTTTAAATTTGACCGTTCGGGTAATGTTCCGGATGGTACAAACTATACTGTATCGTTGAAAATAAAGGATTTAAATGGGAATGTTGTTAAGGAAGTCAATAAGACAACTAGACTAAAAATAAAGTATCCTATTGGAGTCGCGTTGGCAAGAGATGGTTATTATGAATTTAAGCCTGGATCACGTCAATTTAATGCTGATAATACAGCGTTAACCACTGACTTAGCCAATGTTCCGGGATTAACATTAGGACCAATAGTACAATTTAATCAGGATGCTATAGACTCGCAAGGAGACTTAATTGGAATACGTTCAGTTTCTCGGATTATTGATACGTATACTTTACCAAGCATAGCCGTTGTAGATACATCAAAACTCCCTTCAGGAGCAGTCTATAATCCAGCCACACATACAATTACTAGAACTATAGAAAATGCTACCACTTGGAAAGATGGGGCTGGGAAATATAATATTTATTACGGAAGGGACGTAATAGGGGCTGGAGATTTAGTCTCTTTGCAGTTGCCAGGAGCAATTCTTGGGCAAATTTATAATTTCACATTGAAACGTGAATTTCAGTTCGATAATGATCCTGCTGCTAACTTTAGTCTAAATTCCAGTAGTAGTATAGTTTATCGTGCTCAACCATACTACTATAGATATCATATAGAAACTTCAAGAAAACAGACTGGTACATATGTGCACAATCCTTTCTATGTTGATAATTATGTAGGGTGGAATTCAAAACCATATGTACAAATGAGTGCAATACGTTTATTGTCTACAGATGACCCTAATCCTGTAGCAAATCTGAATGTAGAACCTGCAGCAGGTTTGACTATATACAATGAAGAAATAGATAAAAACTTACTATATGATAGTGTTGTTATTAATCCTGATGCGGATAGTAGACCAACAACATTTAGCGGTACATTACGAATCGTTGGTGTTAAAGATGATGGAACAGAAACAGTAATTGCAGATAATGTGACATATAATGTTGGGACAAGCAATACGTACCCGATAACAGATACATTTAAGACTGTCAAAGTAATTGCAAATGCAGGCTCATCATTCCAAACAATATTAAAGCCATCGAATCAAAATTACAGTGCGCCGATTGCCCTTGCACAACAAGGATTTGAAGTGAAATATGTATTTAAGTTCAAAAATAATCTGGATAATAATTTGCCGTATGTATTTATAAATAGACTCAACTATACAGCGCCTACAAATTCAACAGATGCATTTGAATCATATGATTATGCAAGAGGGTTTGGTGGTAGTTATACGCCTGGTTATGGGCAAGTTTATAATACAATCTATGATTATGCATTCTTTTATAGACCTACAAGTGATTCGATAAATGATATTCGTGCAGTATCACAGGGTGTATCTTCACAAAGTGGAAGTGGTAATCAATATAAAAGCTTAGTTGGTGATGTATTTACTTTTGGCACAACATTCAAAAAATTTAATAGTGCAAATGATACCACAATGAATGGTGGAATTCTAAAGGTAACTATACCAATTGGATTTGAACTAGCAACAGGAGGGGAAACACTAACGCTAGGAACAAATGGATACTTCGAAAAAAATGCAACTGAAATTTTAAATTCTCGAAGGGGGCCATTTTATGATTATTATGGAAGAGCATATTATTTGTATGATTTCGGAAAGGTTAGTGGACAAAATCCAGAAGATATTTTAGGAACATTTAGTGCAACTATAACTCATTCATCTTATAACCAAGATATACCCGATGTAGATACACCACGATTTGCAGAAATGTCTCTCAAATTTGATTCGCAAAGTACTATTGTTGTTGAGGAGAGAACACCTCGAAATACACTTAATGACCAAAATATAAGTGAAAGATTTAAATATTTATTTACTGGTCAAAGTTGGTGGTATACTGGATTACACTATGTTATTGAGAGTGTGAAAAGAACAACGACATTTTCTCCATCAGCGAACCATTCCGATGGTTTTAGATTCTCTGATGCAAATAATTCTCTTACTACGAGTTCTAAGAGATTACTGGCTTTTTCAGGAGCAGATTATATT
>JABZLU010000059.1:0-5819 GCA_015256605.1 Solobacterium sp. | reverse complement strand
CCATAAGACCCATCGTTGGTGCCAAGAAAAACGCTAGTGTAATACGAATCCCCCATAAACTTAGAAAATTGAGTATAAATGGCACCACTGTATCACCAGCACCACGTAATACACCTGTAATTACAATCGACGCTGCAAATAATGGTTCTGCAAGCATGACAACACGAATTACACTGACACCTAGTCTTTGCACTTCAACGTCCGGGGTTAAGATTGCAAAAATCATCGGCGATGTAAAGAACAGGAATATTGCAAGGACACCCATTACAGACATTCCCAATAACGTAATAATATTCGCAAAGTCTTTTGCAAGATCTTTCTTACCAGCACCAATTGCTTGTCCAATTAATGTTGTTGCTGCAGCCGCGATACCATAGCCTGGCATATAGCAAATTGATTCTACTGTATTGCCAAAGGAATGTGCCGCAATGGCCACTGTACCTAGTGGTGCAATAATCTTTGTTGACGCAATCTGTCCCATGCATAATACACTTTGTGCTAATGCATTTGGCATTCCAATCTTCCAAGCAGAAGACAATACTTCTTTACTAGCAAACCAATTCCCACGAATTTCTTTAATATGTAATTCCTTTGATTTTGTTAGGGCTACCTTAAAGGAAATCACAGTACATACACATACTGCTAGTGATGTTCCAAGCTGTGCACCAAAAACACCAAGATTTGCACCATATACCCATATTTCAATACCAAAGATTGAGATCAGACGAGATGGGAAAATCAAAATAAAATTAAAGATAATATCTAAGATACACATTAATACAGCCATCTTACTTGGAGTCTTCATGTCACCTGCACATTGCAACATACCATTCACCAAATAATTTAACTGACGTATTGGAAGGAAGATTGCATATAAACCTAAATAATCTATTGCATCTTTCCATATCTCCGGCTGTGCTTGTAACCAAGATGGGGCAACATGTGCCCACGCAAAACAAATTCCAGCAATCAAAAATGATATCAATAAAGAAGTTAAGATTGATCCTTTAAATATCCTTCTACTACGATCAAGTTTTCCCGCCCCAACGGCATGTGCTACTTGCACCGAAAAGCCAATTGAAACACTGTTGATCAGTTCACCAAATAACCAAGTACTCGACATAACGAGGCCAATTGAAGCAGAGGCTAATGCACCAAGTGCACCAACCATCGCTGTATCAATAAATCCCATCACTGTCTCTGTAATGACTGCTAAGATACCTGGGATACTTAAATCACGTATCAATTTGATTTTATCGGAAAATGTTAACTGCTCTGCATTCCGTATCTTTTCTGCTAGCTGTGTATTCATATGCCTATTATACAAAAAGGTACTCCCTTTGGAGTACCCCTTATACTTATTTATTTGGATTAAAGTACACAGTTGTGCCAGCCTCGACAGATTTTGTAATCCATACACTCGCTCCAATCACACAACCATCCCCAATTACGGTATCACCACCAAGAACTGTAGCGTTAGCATAGATAACAACGTTATTACCAATATTTGGATGACGTTTTATTCCCTTTACAAGCTCACCATTCTCATTGACCTTGAAACTCTTCGCGCCAAGTGTAACGCCCTGATATAACTTCACATGGTGACCAAGCACTGCCGTTTCACCAATGACAACACCTGTACCATGATCAATACAGAAATAATCACCAATCGTCGCACCAGGATTGATATCAATCCCCGTCTTTTCGTGTGCATATTCTGACATTAAACGTGGGATATATGGAACGCCCAGATTATACAACACATGTGCAATACGATAGATAAAGATTGCATAGAAACCAGGATAAGCAATAACAACTTCTGGCTTTGATTTCGCCGCTGGATCTCCATCATAGATCGCTTGGATATCTGTTAAGACAGAACGTTTGATTACAGGTAGCTCCTGCAAGAACATATCTCTTAAATGTCCACAGATGGAACAATCCGCACCTTTAAACTGTAGAGATGCTTGAATTTCCTTCTGTAAACCTTCCGATAAATAGTTGAGCGCTTGTTGCTGGTTTAACATTCCAGCATGATAATAGTCTGGTAAAATAACTGCTTGTACCTGCTTTAATATCGTTATGATATTTGTACGATCAGGAATTCGCATTTTTAATACTAGATCTTCATCCGTAATATCATTTAGTTCTTTGAGTAGTGTTTCGTAATTTTCCATTTTATTCTGCGAATAATGCAGTTGATAAATAGCGATCTCCTGAGTCAGGTAGTAATACAACAATTAACTTACCTGCATTCTCTTCTCTCTTCGCTACTTCAAGTGCAGCGTATACTGCTGAGCCTGAAGAAATACCAACTAATATTCCTTCCTTTCTGCCGATTTCAGCACCTGTTGTGAAAGCTTCTTCATCTGTAACACGGATAACTTCATCGTAGATGTCTGTATCTAATGTTGTAGGAATAAAGCCTGTACCAATACCTTGAATCTTATGTGGACCTGGTTTACCGCCTGTTAATACAGCACTTGTTGCAGGTTCAACACCAATTACCTTCACATTTGGATTCTTTTCCTTGAGATACTTACCTGTACCAGAGATTGTTCCTCCTGTTCCGATAGCGGAAATGAAGATATCAACCTTACCGTCTGTATCTTCCCAGATTTCTGGTCCTGTTGTTAAGTAATGTGCTTTACGGTTTGACATATTTTCAAACTGCTGTGGGATAAAGGAATTCTCAATTCCTGCCGCAAGCTCTTCAGCCTTAGCAATTGCGCCCTTCATACCCTTAGCGCCTTCTGTTAATACAACTTCAGCACCATAACCCTTAACCATCTTACGACGTTCAACAGTCATTGTATCTGGCATTACTAGGATAACACGATAACCCTTCGCTGTGCCAACTGCAGCTAAACCAATACCTGTATTACCTGATGTAGGTTCAATAATTGTAGAACCTGGTTTTAATAAACCTGCTTCTTCAGCATCTACAATCATCTGATATGCAATTCTGTCCTTTACAGAACCTGTTAAGTTAAAATATTCAACCTTCGCTACAACACGTGCTTTTAAGTCAAGGTCCTTTTCAAAATGTGTAAATTCTAATAATGGTGTATGACCAATTAATTCAGTTGTTGATTTTTTGATATTTGACATAGTATTTTCCTCTTTCTTTTACGTAATATAGACAAGCGGTAAAACAAAAATCCGAGCATGCATTCATATGCCCGAATTTATTTACGATTGCACTTGCGAATCACTGCAATAATTGTAAATTAAAGCAGCCCCGACGCAGTAACAGCATTCATCCGGACATTGTTTAAAATACAACAGCAACACATTTGATTCATCATTTGTTTGTTCATGCCCGCTTCCTCCTGTTCACCGTTCTTATTACGGGAACTATCATAGTACTATCAGTTTTATTTGTCTACTCTAATGATTTAATTTTTTTCTTTCATTTTGAATAAGTGCTTGAATATCCGCTTCTTCAAACTGTTCTAGCTGCTCCGATATCTCAGATTCATCCGCAAATTGATCAAAGATATTTTGTTTATCATGTAATCGTTTAACCAGTGTTTCATCTATCGTATCCGCTGATAATAATCGGTATACAAATACATGATGAACCTGACCCATACGATAGATACGAGAGATGGCTTGCATCTCATCCGAAGGTTTTAATTGTGGTTCACAAAGAATGACAATCTCTGCTGTCTGAATATTTAAGCCAATTCCACCCGCATGAATTTGTATTGGTAATACACGTGCAATCGGCTCCTCAAATTGGCATAGAATTTCTTGTCGTTTCTCCAGTGATAATTTACCACTAATGACAGGTAAAGCTTTCCCTAATAATAAGTCCGAGACAAAAGATAGTGTATCCAGAAAGTAAGAGAATATGACAACTTTTCTTCCTTCACTAAGTGCTTGTAAACAAAGTTCAACCATTCTCTCTGCTTTTGTAGAATTGAGTGAATTCCAAGATACTCTACGCATTGCCATAAAGTTTCCTGATTCAACCGCTTTGCGGTAGGAGTTGATTTCCTCATCATTCATCATGCACCATTCATCGTGGATTGTTAGTTCCGGGAGTTCCATAAGTACATCTGCACGCTTGCGGCGTAAATACACCGGTGCAATCTTTTTACGAAATAAATCTGCTTTCGCTAGATATTTCATCCCTTTGATTTCATTTGCCACCGATGGATTCAAACATTCAATGAGATAACACATCTCATCAACATCGTTTTCAATGGCTGTACCCGTCATATATAAAGCGTACTCTGCTTGTTCAATGATACGTATCGTATGACGAGTACGTTGTGCATCTTTATTTTTAACAAAATGTGCTTCATCTACGACTACCATATCAAGTGGAAAATCTTTATCAAAGATAATTTTATCTAATCCTTCATAATTGATGATTGCAATACCACCATCGCTCTTCCAATTTTCATAATCGCCAAAACTTTCTCCATGCAATATATATGCTTGCATGTCTGTCAGTTTATTAACTTCACGTTTCCAATTCAATAATACGCTAGCTGGACATATTACCAGGAAATAACGATGCCCTTCATGATGTAAATGATGCATTGTTGCAATTGCTTGGATAGTTTTGCCAAGTCCCATCTCATCTCCAAGTAATACTCTTTTCTGATGCAAGATATACTTCGCTCCAAACTCTTGATAATGACGTAATTCCGTATGAAATGATTCTAAAAATAATGGTATTGCTTGTATTTGTTTCAACAGTGAAACATCAATATCTTCATCAACATCATCTTTGATTTCAATATCCGCAAGTTTCTCAATCACCGTATAGTATTGAATTGCATTCTCTTTATAATCTTGCAATATCGTCTCAAAATCTACCTCTTTTAGCGCAGAACAATTATCATAAAATTGCTTGATTGTTTCTGCGTAAGAAGATTGGTTGAAATACTTTACATCTTCTACAGCTTTCAAAAATTTCCGTTTCTTTTCTCTGCCACTAAAAATCCAACCAATAAAGTTTTGAATTAACCCACTATTATCATAGGCTTCTTGAATTCCGTGTTCTGTTTCTTGATAGATTGTATTTAACTTTGAAAAGTTATCTTTCGTATATCGATAGAAATAGATTTCTTGCATGATTTTTTGATCTCTATCACTTAGATGTTCTAGGTCGATTCGATAGTGAATCTGACTTTTGATCGCTGCAGTACTACGATGCAGTGCAAGCATCAATTTATCTGCTGTCTCTTCGCCTATTCCATCGAGCGCTTCTAGTTGTCTATGATTATATTTCAACAAATCATACATCGTTGTAATGTGATTTGCATACAGTGCCTGTAAAGGAAGTCTATTAAAAGATTTCGCTAGATCTATAATTGGAATTTGCCGGATTTCATCCTCAACTTTATCCATGATAATCTCTTGGCATCGGTCATGAATACTTTGGATGTTTTTCTTTTCTTGCATACGCAATAAAAAGAGTTGATTTTGTAACATCTCCAACTGTTCACGTTCATACCGAATCTCTTTGTAGTTGATATTTCCTAGTCGCATCATTTCCTCACAAGAATTATAATTTGTTCTTCTAAAAAAACAAATGACCACATCGTAGTCATTTGTTAATGTTATTTATTTTGTCCACTTTGCAAGCTCTTCCTCTGTCGCAAGAACTGTATGTGTATCAGTAATCTTATGATAGCTTCCAACTGTGTAATCAACACCTTCTTTTGTCTTGTCATAGCTAAGTGCGATACGCTTTTTCTCTACAACTGGATTTGCTTTTGGAATTGCAGATAAAAGTGCTTTTGTATATGGATGAATTGGATTATCAAAGATTTCATTCGTCGTACCCGTTTCTACAATAT
>JABZLU010000058.1:0-5823 GCA_015256605.1 Solobacterium sp. | reverse complement strand
CGTGTAGATATGGCAGATTCACTTGTTAAAAATGATGATGACAAGAAATCAGCGACTGCAAAAATCTGGCGAGATGTTCGTAATATGCTCGATAAAGAGTATCCAGCGGCAGCACTTGTCAGTGAATGGTCCAATCCAGAACAAGCAATCAATGGTGGTGGCTTCCACATGGATTTCTACTTGGATCATTGGCACAATGGCTATAACACTTTATTACGTGATTATGAAACAGGCGGAGAAGATAATAGCTTCTTCTTAAAGAGTGGTAAGGGTGATATTTGCCGCTTCTTAAATGACTACATGCCTAAATACAAGGCAACAAAGCAGAATGGTTACATCTCCATGTTTACATGCAACCATGACACACCACGTCCTGCCAATACATTAACTCCTGAAGAGTTAAAGATTGCGTATGCATTTATCTTAACCATGCCAGGAGTACCATTTATCTATTATGGTGATGAAATCGGTATGCGCTATATGAAGGATATCCGTTCGAAAGAAGGTGGCTTCCATCGTACAGGCTCACGTACTCCAATGCAGTGGGATAACAGCGCAAACAAGGGTTTTTCAACAGCCGAAGCACATCAACTATATCTAGCAGTGGATTCAACGGAAGATGCACCAAACGTGGCAGATCAACTTAATGATAAAAACTCCCTCTACGTTACGACAAAATCTCTTGTGGAATTACGTCACATGCATGCAGACTTACAAGCTGACGCAGACTTTAATGTAGTTTATGCAGAAAAAGAGAAGATGCCATTTGTATACAAACGTGGAAAGTTGATACTAGCAATCAACCCAAGTAGTGTGGAAGAGACAATTTCTCTTGATGAGTTACAAGGTCATAAGCCAATCTATACGATTGGAAAAGCATCCTGTGAAGAGAAAACTCTTACAATCGGTTCTAGTTCATTTGTTGTATTACAGAAAATGTAATATTTTATGAATTTTTCACGGAAGAAAGTTGAACTTTCAAGAAAATTTCAAAAAACATATTGACATTTATTAAATTCAAAATAAACTATAACCATAGGCGATGATAAGAAGAGTAGCTGAAAGATAGTATCACAGAGAATCCTCTGGTGCTGAGAAGAGGGTATACGAAGGTTTAGTGAAGATGGTCTTGGAGTTGTACTTCCGAAATGTAGGGGGTACCGGGATGTCCCGTTATAGACAAAGAGTATGTTGGTACTCGATGAGGTATGTATTGTGAAATGCATATGAACTAAGGTGGTAACACGAGATTATATATCCCGTCCTTACATGTAAGTGTAAGTGCGGGATTTTTGTTTATATAGATAGGAGGTAGCGATGATTGAATTAAGTAACATAGTTAAAATATTCAAAGCAAACAAGGAAAACATCCATGCGGTAAACGACGTTTCATTAACAATCAACGATGGTGAAATCTACGGTATCATCGGATATTCTGGTGCTGGTAAGAGTACGTTAATTCGTTTGATTAATCAACTAGAAGTACAGACAGCTGGTGATGTAGTAATTGATGGTATTAACATCAAGGAACTTAGTCCTAGAGAACTACGTTTACAACGTCAACAAATTGGCATGATCTTCCAACACTTCAACCTCCTATGGAGCAGAACAGTCGCTGAAAATATTGAACTTCCTCTAGAGTTTGCGCATGTGCCTAAAGCAGAAAGACAGCAAAGGGCAGCGGAGCTAATCGAAATGGTGGGCTTAACTGGAAGAGAAGATGCATATCCAAGTGAATTATCAGGTGGTCAGAAACAAAGAGTTGGTATTGCAAGAGCGTTAGCGAATTCCCCAAGAATTCTGCTATGTGATGAAGCGACATCAGCACTAGACCCTGATACAACAGAACAGATTCTTGAACTATTAAGAGAAATTAATCGACGTTTAGGAATCACCATCGTGATGATTACACACCAGATGGAAGTTGTACAGAAGATTTGTACACGAATGGCTGTGATGAGTGATGGAAAGATTGTGGAAGAAGGAACTGTTAAGCAGTTGTTTGAACATCCAAAACACGCAGTCACAAGAAGATTCGTACAGAATATTGAAGCTAACCAAACAATCGAAGAACTAGCGGAAAGTTTGAAAGAGAAATATCCAAGTGGTAAGTTACTTCGTTTATCCTTTACAGGTAATAACGCAGAACAGCCAACGATTATCAATGCGGCAAGACTTGTACCATTTGAAATATCAATTGTAGAGTCAAACATCTCACAATCCTCTGTTGGACCGATGGGTGTAACATACATTCATATCAGTGGTGGCGTAGATAGTGACTACAACAAGTTTGTGACATACTTAACTGACAACAATGTCATTGTGGAGGTGCTCTAATGATAGGTGGCGTACTAAACTTAGATCAGCTATTTACAGCTATCAATGAAACAATCTACATGACACTTGTATCACTTGTACTTGCGACAATCTTAGGATTACTAATTGGTATCCTATTGTACTGTACACAAACGGGTGGTCTATTCCAAAACAAGATTATCAATCGAGTGATTGATGTGATTATCAACGTATTACGTGCGATTCCATTTATCATCTTACTGATTATCTTGATTCCATTTACAAAGCTGATTGTAGGAACGATGTTAGGAGCTACAGCAGCCTTACCTTCACTGGTGTTTGCGGCAGCGCCATTCTATGCACGAATGTGCATCATCGCATTCCAAGATGTAAACAAAGGTACCATTGAAGCAAGTAAAGCAATGGGTGCCAGCAATTGGCAAATTATTCGAAAAGTATTACTTCCTGAAGCATTGCCATCCTTGATTTCAGGAATCACAGTAACAGGAATTTCCTTAATCTCTTATACAGCAATGGCAGGTGCTATCGGTGCTGGAGGACTTGGAAATCTAGCATACTTATATGGTTTTGCAAGAAGAAATGAATTGATACTTTATACTTCAACCATCATCATTATTATCATTGTATTTGTTATACAGTGGTTCGGTGATGCAATCGTAAAACGAATCGACAAACGATAAATGTATAAAAAGAAAAGGGAGAAAACTCATGAACAAGATTACAAAGATTATTGCAGCAGCTACATTCGCATTAGGCTTAACAGCTTGCGGAACATCCAAAAAAGAAAATGCATCCACAACAGCTTCAGACAGCACTAAGTTAACAGTGATCGCAACTGCTAACCCACACGCAGTGATTCTAGATGAAGCGAAGTCCATCTTGAAGGACAAGTACAATATCGACCTAGAAGTAACAGTTACTGATGATTACTTTATTCCAAATGAAGCAGTATCTAACGGAGAAGCAGATGCAAACTACTTCCAACACGTGCCATTCTTTGACAAAGAAAAGAAAGAAAAGAACTACAAGATTTCAAATGTAGGTGGTATTCATATCGAGCCATTTGGAATCTACTCTAAGACAATCAAGAATGTTTCTGATATCAAGGATGGTTCAACAGTTGTTATTTCTAACTCTGTAGCAGATAACGGTCGTATCTTAGCAATTCTTGCACAAGAAAACCTTGTGAAGTTACCAGATAACGCAGATGTATTAAACTTAACAATCGCAGATATCGACAATGACACAAACAATCCAAAGCACTTAAAGTTCCAGGAAGTAAAACCAGAATTACTCGCAACAGCTTATGAAAACGGTGAAGGTGACTTAGTAGCTATCAACGGTAACTTCGCAATCAACGCTGGTCTAAAACCAGGATCTGACGCATTAATCCTTGAAAAGGCTAATGAATCTAACCCATATGTAAATATCATCGCTTGCCAAGAAGGTCATGAAAAGGATGAGAAGATTCAAGCTTTAGTTAAGGTATTACAGTCTGAAGAAATTCGTGAATTCATCAAGAAGAACTGGTCTGATGGTTCCGTTATCCCAGCTGAATAAGTATTAAGATTAGTCATGCATGCATAGCGCATGGCTTTTTTATATCTATAATATTCAGATAAATATCACTTTCCTATCACATGTAAAATTTGAAGAAGAGTGATACTCTAGATGTAGATAGATTTGATTTAACATCTATGGAAAGGATGCAGTATGGAAATTAAAGAAACAGCCAGTGCGGGGACAATTGAAAAATGTGATTGCCTTGTAACAGTTTCAAAGGGAGAAGGGGATATCAAAATCAACCTTTCTTCAAAAGTTTTATATCAATATGGTGATAGTATCAGAAATACAATTCTTCAAACATTAAAGAAATTAGATGTAAATGATGTGACGGTTGATGTTGAAGATATGGGTGCTTTTGAGTACGTAATTGTTGCTAGATTGGAAGCCGCAATCTATCGTAGCCAGAAACAGATGGATCAGATTCCATGGGGAGATTTACTACATGAATAATATGAATCGCTTACGTCGAACAATGATGTTTTTAAATGCACAAAAGCCAAATTTACTAAAAGATCCATTTATTTACAAACCGGATTCTTTGATATTTGATTTAGAAGATGCAGTTGCACTAGGTGAAAAGGACGCGGCTCGTTTTGTGCTTGCGCATGCGCTTAAGAGTGTTGATTATCAAAACTGTGAGAAGGTAGTTCGTATCAATGGGATTGATACACCATTCTGGAAAGAAGATATCCGTTGTGCAGTATATGCAGGCTGTGATAGTATCCGTATTCCTAAGACAGAGTCAGCTGAAGATGTACAAGCTGTTGAAGCAGAAGTATTAAAGGCTGAAAAAGAAGCAGGTGTTGAAGAAGGGCATACTTTATTGATGGCTGCGATTGAATCCGCAAAGGGAGTCATTAATCTAAAGGAGATCTGTACAGCTTCCTCACGATTATTTGGGGTAGCACTATCTGCTGGTGATTATACAAAAGACTTACATACAGTTATCACTGGTACAGGTGTTGAACTCTCAGGTGCTAGACAGTTAATGGTAATTACCGCAAGAGCAACTGGTGTTCAATGTTTTGATACTGTCTATACAAGCCTTGATAATATGGAAGGCTTGAAGGCTGAAACAAAACTAATTCACAATATGGGATTTGACGGCAAATCGATTATTAATCCAAGACAGATTCCGGTTGTTCATGAAGTATATACACCAAGTCAGGAAGACATTATCTTTGCACAAAAAGTTGTAAAAGAGATTGATGAAAAACGTGCACAGGGTATCGGTGTATTTACTGTGGATGGCAAGATGATTGATGTTGCGTTCTATGATGGCGCAAAGAGAACGATTGCGCTTGCAAAAGCTGCAGGTGTATATCAGGAGGTGGACAATGCTTAATGCAGTAGGAAGAGAAATCCCACAAGAAGTATTAGATGAAACTGGTAAAACAGTCTTTCAGGGAACATATCAATTTGACCAATATGAATATACAAAAACGACTGTAAAGGCAAAAACTCGTATTGGTGGTAGCGGTAGTAAACTTGAAAGTAGTATTCATGAAGTATTACAAAAGTGTAATGCCCATGATGGTATGACAATTAGTTTCCACCATCATTTCCGCGAAGGTGACCTAGTGGTAATGCAGGTGATGAATGTCATACATGAGCTAGGATATAAAGATATTACAATCTGTGCTAGTTCCTTAAGTAAAGCACAAGATGACCTTGTGCCAATGATGGAAGATGGTACTGTAACCCATATTGAAACATCTGGTGTTCGTGGAAAGATTGGTGAAGCCATCAGTGAAGGGAAATTAAAGGGTATTGCTATTTTACGTTCTCATGGTGGAAGAGTGCGTGCGATTGAAACAGGAGAAACAAAGATTGATATTGCCTTTATTGGTGCCCCAAGTTGTGACGAGTACGGAAACTGCCGAGGTGTTGGTGGTAATAGTAATTGTGGTGTGTTATCTTATGCCGCAATCGATGCGGAAT